>DLTN01000032.1 GCA_002500925.1 Gemmatimonadales bacterium UBA7835
AGGATTGAACGTTGATCGCGAGCCCTTAGGAGGGTCTGGTGCTCATGCTGCCCATGCAGGTCGACCAAGGATGAGCCTAGCTCACCAACAACTCCCGCTGTAGTCGGGGATCCGCCCACCCATGCACGATTACGCCCTGCCGCAGCGACCTCTCGACGTAGAATTAGAAGGCCATCCGCTAGCCGAAAGCCCAACTCTTCTGCCCTCTCACGCACAGCTGGCAACTGCTCCAGATCGAAAACAGCCTCGACCGATGCCCTCTCGGCTCCAGCTCGCACTACATCTGACGACGCCCGTTCACCTATCAGAAGAGATAGCGCGCCAACAATAATCGACTTTCCGGCACCGGTCTCACCTGTCAACGCATTCAACCCCGGCCCTAGGGAGAGAGTCAGGTCGTCAACTACTGCGTAGTCTCGAATGTGCAGTTCGACTAGCATGCTTCTTTAGGTAAGGGAGCGCGTCAGAGAGCCTTGATCTCCACTCAGGCGCGATCGGGTGAACGGTTTGCCCAATTGAGTTTGCGCCGCAAAGTGTCAAAAAAACTCTGCTCGGGAAGCCGAATAAGTGACAGTGGCACCTCCTCACGCTGGACCACGACTCTATCGCCTGGCGCCAGTCGTCTGACGACCTGCCCATCAACGGTGACCTGATGATCCCCACCGGAATCTAGTCTTACGCTGATCGTTACCGTTGACGGGAGCACGAGCGGTCTTACCGAGAGTGAATGCGGGCATATCGGAGTTACTGCGATCGCCTCAACTTCCGGGCCAATGATCGGGCCTCCGGCGGACATCGAATATGCTGTCGACCCTGTTGGCGTTGAGATAATCAGACCATCCGCCGCAAAACTGCCCACCTCTTGCATCTTTCCGTCCCGATCGCTGACGTCAAGCGAGAGTGGCGTTACCCGTGCGGCGCCCGTGGTGTGGACAACAATGTCATTCAGCGCGAAGAAATCGTCCGAGCGTCCTTCGTCTCTTGCCTGGATTACTGCACGCAATCGGAAGCGCGGCTCGATCACAGCCTTTCCTGCTAGTACCTCAGCCAATCCTTCTTCAAGGGATTCGAGTGGGACGGCCGTGAGAAAGCCGAGCCTTCCCAGATTTATGCCGAGGACAGGCGTCTTCGTTCCCACCACCATCCTACTGGCTCTGAGGAAGGTTCCATCACCTCCCAAAGCGACGAGCAGATCGAAAGCATCAGTGGTTACGTCCAGTTGCTGCTGGCCGTCTGCCCCAGCGTCCCCTTCCAAGACTAATTCAATCCCTTCCGAATCACTCCAGACCCTCAGTCGCTCAATGATTGCGAGGACTTCAGGACTCTCGTCACGATACACCACACCAAATCTTCGAAATGGACCCTGAAAACTCTGCCGTATGTTCATGCCGTCTCCAGCTCAGCCCCAACACCGGTGATCACTTGCACCTGGCGGGCGATCCCTGACGGGTCTAGACCCAACTCTTTGAGAAGAATATCTCTATTACCATGCTCTATAAAATTATCCGGGATACCAAGAGCTGAAACACGCGGCGGACTCGCTAGGCCAAGTTCTGCTATTTCCCGTGCCATAAAAGACCCGAAGCCATTCGTGATCTGACCCTCCTCTAGCGTTATCACCACCGGATGCGATCGGACCGTCTCCTCGAAAATTTTCCGATCGAATGGTTTTAGAAAACGGCAATTCACGACGGACGTCCGTACGTCGATAGCATCTAGCCTACTCGCTGCCTCCAGGGCGCTATACACCATGGTTCCAGTCGCTAGCAAAACCGCATCTTCTCCTCTACGCAGCACCTCCCAAGTCCATGGCTCGATCTCATCAATCTCACCTAGGTGAGGAACCTCTTCAGGCACCGCCGCCCGAGGCCATCTCACACTCCACGGCCCATCTCCTGCTTGTGTAGCCGCTCGCAGAAGCGCCAGCATCTCGGTTCCATCTTTCGGAGCAGTCACAGTCATACCAGGGACAGACAGCATGTAAGGGATATCCAACACACCATGGTGTGTTGGACCATCCTCTCCAGCAATACCGGCCCGGTCCATCCCGAAAATCACAGGAAGCCCTTGAAGAGCTACGTCATGAACGATGTTGTCGTAGGCCCTTTGTAGAAATGTGGAGTAGATCGCCACGATTGGCTTGATACCCTGCGTTGCTAGACCGGCTGCGAAAGTCACTCCATGACCTTCAGCGATCCCGACATCGAAGTACCGTTGCGGATGAGCCTTCGCAAACATGTCCGTCGACGTCCCATCCGGCATCGCTGCCGTGATCGTCACTACGTTAGGATCAGAGTCCGCTAGCTCTATGAGCCCCTTTCCAAATACTTTCTGGTAACGTGGCAGGCCACTCGACTTCTTAGAAACCTCACCGGTCATCTTATCAAAAGTCCCAGGTGCATGCCCCCACCAGGGATCATCTTCCGCTCGACTGAACCCCTTGCCCTTCTGAGTTAAGATGTGCACCAAAACGGGACCCTTCATTTTCCTTACGCGCCTTAATGAATCGACGAGTTTCCCCACATCGTGCCCATCAATCGGCCCTACGTACTTAAACCCGAGTTCCTCAAAAATAAGTCCTGGAGTTATCAGGTGCTTGAATGACTCCTCCATACGACCGGCCACTTCTTCCATCACATCCCCCACCGCTCCGGGCGTGCGGTGGAGAACCTCCTTAACTACCTGCCTGACTTTGTTATAAGCAGGATTCGTGATCATGCTAGTGAGGTATTTGTTCATAGCTCCCACCGCTGGAGCAATGGACATGTCATTGTCGTTCAATACGACAACAAAGTCGCGGTCCGTATGACCAGCGTTGTTTAGCGCCTCGTATGCCAAACCACATCCCATAGCGCCGTCACCAATCACCGCGACGACATCGAAATCCTCCTCCTTGAGGTCACGTCCAACCGCCATTCCCCATGCTGCAGAGATTGATGTCGAAGCATGACCAGCCCCGAATGCATCGTACTCGGACTCGTCTCGACGGCAGAAGGGAGCTAGCCCATGGCGCGTCCTAATCGTTGGGAGTTCTTCGTTGCGGCCCGTTAAAATCTTGTGGATATAGGCTTGGTGGCCGGTATCCCAGACCAACTGGTCCTTCGGCGTGTCGTACACATAGTGCAAAGCTACTGTCAGTTCAGCCACTCCGAGGCTCGCCCCGAAGTGTCCACCCTTAGCGGCTACCACGTCAATGTGACGCTCACGAACAGCATCCACGACTTCAGGAAGCCGTTGCTGATCAAACGTGCGTAAATCGGCGGGGTATTTGATCTGATCCAGAAGGGACACCCGGACCACTCCTTTGTATCGAATCTCGTGCAGGCAGAAAAAGATACCTGCATAGACCGTGCCTGAAAGTCCGGTCTCGAGTTACCTACCCCGCTCCACCACAAAATGTGCGAGGGAGATCAGTTCGTCACATTCAATCCTTGCGGTCACGAGTGCGTCCAACGCCCGCTCAATTTCAGCACGCGCCCTGATCTTTGCGCCATCTAATCCGTGGAGGCTCGTATATGTAGATTTTTGGAGTTGAGCGTCACTCGGATTCTTCCCCAAAGCCTCCGAGGAGGATGTCTCGTCCAGGATATCGTCCACAATCTGAAACGCGAGCCCAACCGCCGACCCGTATTCGAGGAGTGCAGTTCTTACTTTGTCAGATGCTTCCGCTGCGACCGACCCGACCTCAAGTGATGCTGCTAACAAAGCTCCAGTCTTCATTTGATGGAGTCGATCTAATTCTTCAGGACCTAATGCGCGACCCTCGCCCATTAGGTCCATCCACTGCCCGCCTACCATACCGCCACCCCCCGCTGCTCGCATGAGAGTCTTTGAGACCGAGCGAGCGAGCGCTTCTTCACAACCCAAGAGTCTTGCAGCCTCTAGCGCCTGGATGGCCGCTAGTGGAATAAGTTTGGCCGCTCCCCACACGGCAGTGACCGCTCCATGTTCAATATGGGCCGCAGGCCGTCCTCGTCGGAGTTCAGCATCGTCCATGCAAGGAAGATCATCGTGCATGAGTGAGTACGCATGCACTAATTCGACCGAGGCGGCCAAATCGTACACGCTAGCGCTCCGGCAACCTCCTGAGGCCACATAAGCTGTAACGCAGAGAATCGGACGGAGCCTCTTCCCTCCCCCCATCACCCCATACCGGATCACTGCAGCCTCATCAGCAGTTACATCGTCACGCCGCTCAATCCTCCGAACCGCTCTCTCTAGAGCCTCTTCGACTTGTAAGCGTTCCGCCTCAAGATATCCGTTGAAATCGAAGGGGTTTACTTCGCTCACTCCTCTTCGATCTCCCTTTCCAACATCTCACCACCTGCTAAAAGTTCCTCTACTCTTAGCTCTGTCTCAGCGAGTACCTGCTCAGCTTCCCGAACATGCCCCACCCCCTCTTCAAAAAGCTGAAGTGCCTCATCAAGAGCTACATCTTCAGATTCCATTCGATCTATTATCGCCTCGAGCCGCTCTAGACGTTTCTCAAGACCTACCTTGTTCCCATCTCCTTCGATCATCGCTCCTCCCTTCCCGGTTTCACAGGTCCCACCGCGTTCGCTTCCACTGTTCCGTCTGTCACTTTCAAATCAAACTGCAACCCAGGATGAAAATCCGTTACTCGCCGAAGTACAGTTCCCTCAGAGGTACGCGCCACAGAATAGCCTCGCGCTAGAGTGGCTAAAGGAGACAATGCCTCGAGTCTTCCAGACAGCATAGAAAAGGCGGCACGTTTCTGCTCGAGACTTTGCTGAATGCTTCTTTCGAGCCTCTCAAAGTCCATCCCGACTGCTTGGCGCGCCGGCCGTATACTGCGCTCCATCGTCCGGGATAGGACCCTCATACGATCAGTCACCCGCGCTCTGCGACGCTCCGCCGCTCTCCTAACTCCACGGCTCAATCTGAGAGGTGCGGCCCGCACACTCGACAGAAGTAGCACTCCATCTGGCACTACCAATTCCGCAGCTGCAGAGGGTGTCGGTGCCCTTAGGTCCGCGACCAGATCGGAGATAGTTACGTCGACTTCATGTCCAACGGCAGACACTATGGGAATGGGACTCGCAACAATAGCTCTGGCCAGCGCTTCCTCGTTGAATGCCCACAAGTCTTCGAGAGAACCTCCTCCTCGACCCACGATGATCACATCGGGTACTTTTGACTCAACCAGACGATCTAGTGCTTTAGCCAGCTCCTCTGATGCTCCTTCCCCTTGCACACGAGATGGAGAAAGTACGATCCGGGACCATGGGGCCCTACGCCGCAGGACCGTCACTATGTCACGTAGCGCGGCTCCTGTCGGAGACGTAACCACTCCTACCACCTCAGGAAATGCCGGGAGCGAAAGTTTGCGTTCATCTGCTAAAAGTCCCTCGCCGGC
>DLTN01000104.1 GCA_002500925.1 Gemmatimonadales bacterium UBA7835
TGAACACGTCAGTGCCGAGCTACGGTATTACTCCCGGCAGCGTGGCGGTAGGAAGGCCGGGGATGATTCGCTGTGCGTTCTCATAGTAGAGGGCTCGAAGCACTTCGTCGGGCAGGTCCATTCCGTAAAGTTTCCAGAATGCGTGGTAGTCACGGTAGTAATCGAAGTACTCGTCAGCGGTTTCTAAGACTCGAAAGAAGTACGGATACTCGTCTGGCTGGAAGGAGTCTTTGCCGAATAGGATCCTGTCCTTGTACTTGGCGAAGAAAGACGCAGCGAACCTAGGCTGCCGCCCAAGATCGTAGAGAACCGCACCGATCTCGCCGAGAACGTTCGGGTGGGCGTCGAAGATTTCCCCGAGACGTGCTAGGTCGGCAGTATGCCATCCCATATGCGCGAGGATCCAAGTCGTGTTCGGGTGTTTCATCAACATCCGGTTCCTTTCTTCCATCAACTCGTCGAAAGATGGGAAACGATCCCGGTCCATGAAGCGACGATTCTCGAAAATCGCGAGTTCAAGCCATCGCTCATTTGTGAAATCTAGAGTCTCGAAAAACTCAGGCGGGTCCGCTGTATGGACGAACACGGGGATGTTCAGCCTAGCAGCAGTCTCCCAGACTATGTCCAGCTCAGGGTCATCCATAGCTAGTCTCGAACCGTCCATTTTGGTATGGAAGAGCCCGAACGCCTTACTGATCTCACCTATTCCGACTGCTCCGGCGTCGATGTCTTCTTCCAGCTGCCTAGCAATCTTTAAGCCAGATCCTAGATCGATGTTCTCAAGATCGAGTGACGCGAAGAAGACGAAACGGTCCTCGTAGCCAGCTTCACGAACTGCTTCGATCTGGCTTCGGAGCGTACGGCCCGAGCTCGGTCGTGCTTGGACCATGACACCGATGTTTAATCGGTCCATCTCGGCCACGACGCTCTCTATTGTCTCAAGATTATCTAGTGCAGGGGGGTGCCCGTGGATGTCAACGAGAGGAAATCGAGCCCTTGGTACTTCGTGTTCTGGGACGACAAGCGTGGATTGCGGCTTGTACTCGGTGATGTTCGGCGGAGGTATCGTCGGCTCGCGGTCTCTGAAAGATCTGCGTTGCTGGGCGTCACTGGCGATTGGAACTGCACAGAGGGCGACAAAAAGAAAAACTTGTAGGCGGGTCGTTAAGCGCATCTGAGTTGTCTCAAGATCAGGTGGAACGGGCTAAGCTGACCTCCGCTAACGATGCTGTGCACAGTGGGGCCCCGCTCGTTTCACTCCATAATACGAAAGCGCGACTGGCCTGCCACATCTCGGTGGGCGATCTTGCCGCGTCGCGACTTGAGGTGGTGCCCATTCTTTGGGCCCGATCGGACATAGTTCAGGAGTGAAGGATGTCGAAGAGAATATGGGTGTGGTTGGCAGTTCACTTAGGATTGTACTGTCGAGGTGTGGAAACCATTCCTGCCTGCATGGTGTGGAACGAGTAACGCGGTGACCTCTCCGCTCGAGGATATACGCGTATGTGATGTCACGCAGAATCTGGCGGGTCCATTTTGTGCTCAGATTCTGGCTGACCTCGGTGCTACGGTAATCAAAGTAGAGCCTCCAGGAGGTGACTTGGGTCGCCTGTGGGGTCCTCCGTTCTGGGGGGAAGACTCGACTTTGTTCTTATCCGCAAATCGCGGAAAGCGGAGCATCATTCTTGACCTGAAGCAGAAGGAGGGCATGGATGTTCTGCAGAGGATCGGTGCGTTGTCTGATGTCTTCATACAGAGTTCGCGACCGGCTGCCGCCTTGGGGCTCGGCATTGACGAGGCGTCGGTCCGCGCTTGGAATGAAGACATTGTGCATATGTCGTTGAGTGCATACGGGCAGAAGGGTCCGATGAGCGATCAGCCTGGGTATGACCCGCTCATGCAGGCTTATGCTGGAATTATTTCAGTGACCGGACAACCGGGAGGACCACCCACTCGAGTAGGTGGATCGGTTGTGGATTTTGGCACGGGTATGTGGGCGGCACTGTCGATCATTAGCGCTTTACGTGAGCGGGATCGCACGGGAAAGGGAGTGGCTCTTGAGACGTCCCTGATGGACACATCCTTGGCATGGGTCTCTTACCATATGATGGGATACATGGCGACGGGTGAGGTTCCCGGTCCGCGAGGGTCCAGTCTTGGCGCCATTGCACCGTATAGGGCTTTCCAAACCTTAGACGGATACGTGATGATAGCAGCCGGAAATGATGCAATTTTTCGTCGTTTGTGCGACGCGCTCGAACTAGTGGGTACGGAAGAGGACCCCCGTTTCGCATCGAACTCCGACAGGGTTGCGCATCGGAATGAGTTGGATGCGATCATAGAGGGAGCTACATCTCAGATTTCGACAGACGAATTACTAGAGAGAACTCTTCGAAACGCTATCCCGGCATCAGCGATCCAATCGATTGCCGATGTAGTCGATGATCTTCAGGTAGCCGAGGCAGGCATGTTCCAGACCGTCGGCCATCCGGAATTAGAAGGTTATAGAGACGTATCTCTTCCTCTCCAGATCGATGGCGTGCGGCCGAGGGCCGCGCGCGTGCCTCCAACACCAGGTGAACACTCAATTGAAATTCTTGAAGAACTCGGCTTCGACGGAGAGGAGGTCGATCACCTGTTTGATCTTGGAGCAGTCAGCAAGGGCAGTTGAGAAAGTTGTTACTGCCTAGCTTGGGACCAAAGCGACTCTGAATCCGATAAAGGGTCTTCGTGCTCCAGGATCGGCGCCACCACGGTTTGCAGCACGGATCATTTGCTCGGGGTCGCCGAAAGATCCTCCCCGCATGACCCAGAGGGCGTCCGTGCGCAGTGTTTGTAGGTCGTCTTCATGTGTGAACGGATATGGCTGGTATGGGCTAGCTGTCCATTCCCAGACATTTCCACTCATGTCGGCGAGACCGTGGGCGCATCGCGAACAAGGTTTCGAGCCGACGGCAGTTGTCCCTACAGCCAGATAGTTTGCGAAGTCGGGTTCCGGTTCATCACCCCAGGGGTAGATGCGCCCGTCTACTCCACGTGCGGCTTTTTCCCACTGCGCCTCGTTCGGCAGTGCTACTCGCCAACCAGTGAGGAGGAGCGTAGCGAGCGGTTCGGCCAGTAAGCCTTCCCTAGCACTCGTTCGAATCTCATCGTCTAGCCAAGCTGCGTATGCTACGGCATCTGTCCATGCCACCCATGTGACCGGATGATCTGGCGGAGCACTGATTGCCTGGGACGTCGTCACGGGATACTTCGAAGCACTCAGGAAAGTGGCATACTGAGCGACGGTGACTTCGTACCTAGACATGAAGAATGTCGGCTCATTGGGACGTCCTGAAGCGCGACCGTTTCCCCACCATTCGAGGTCGAAGCTAAGTGGGTCCCGTTCTGGATCGCTTCCCATGAGAAACTCTCCCCCAGGAATCTCTACAAAGCCTAGCATTCGTTCATCGGGCAAGAACGCTATATCGGCTCGGAAGCCCGGAAGTAATGAGTCTTGGAGTTTGAATACAGATCCTTCTGTGTTGTCTTGCCCATTTGGAGCGGGAGCGAGCACGAGAGCAAGCCAAGAAAGACCAATGAGTGCAATACTCATAAGTCCTACACCCGAGGAGTTTCGCCTGAACCTGTCATGAGCCCCTTCTGACTCAGATTCTGATATTCGCGTGGTCACGTGTTGGCCACTTCTGTTGGACATGCGAATGACCAGTTGTGCGCGCAGGCGCGTTCGAGGAGGTCTGCCCTCTCCATCTCCATGAGATTTTGACCTCCTTCCCTGAGCATGAGCCGAAGATCCAGTAGTCTTGGCTCGGTTCGGATTTCACCTGCCGGCTTGAGGAGGTTCATGCAGCCGGACTGGTACCGCAGCTCACATGCCCGAGCAAGGTATAGCCCTGCGAGCTCCGAGTTAGGCTCCACGATCGTGCCTTTTCGGTAGTGCAGACCAAGTTCGTTGCACGCCCATGCCGCATTGTCCCCGCAGTAGCTCGCTTCCAGTTGGATCAGACGGTCACACGCGTTCCTGAGATCCTCAAAGCAAGCGCGCTCCCAAAAGGGAAGGGCATCTCCTGTGTGTTGCCCGTCGGTCCGGCCGGTCACACTCATCATTCCGAAGAAGAGGACCCAGGCACCCATTCGAATAAGGTTTGGGCGCGGGCTCAACCATACCGGCTGAGCGGCTATTCTAGTTGATGGGGTCCAGGTCTCTGTCAGGGCGCGGTTGCGCACTAGTTGGTCAATTGCGCGAACGCTCAGGTTTAGAAGGGGCACGCAAAGGAGTTTGTCATAGAACGTTGGGGCACCCATTAAACCCAAGAGAGTGTACAGTGCGAATACACCTCCGCCGTACAGCGCACCAAAGATGGTTTTGCCGACAGGTGTTCTGGGCGAAGTCGACGGGTCCGTGATCAGCAAGTGCAAGCCGAGGAATACTGCTGCCGGGATATCCGAGTCTATGAAGTATGGGACACCTGTGATCTGGAACGTTAGAGCGCTCAGTCCAAAGAGCACTGCTGCTGCCGTGCCCGCTACTAGCGTGATCTCGAAGAAGTACATGACCACGAGCCCAACTAGGAACAGGAAAAGGTAGATCCTGGGCGCCAAGGTGAGGGTGGAAGCAATCTCTTGACCCCACGTCAGATCAGTGTTCCCAGATGCGATTAGGACAAGAGAGAATAGGCCGAGCGCAAAGGCTGACGGATTGAAGATGTGCGCTTGCTGTCCATCTCTGGTCCAACGAATGAAGTCTTTACCTAGAAATCCAACAGCGACCATTAAGAACTGTAGGTAGAACCAGTCGTCTCGAAACCAGAGGAAGAGGTTGATACTCAGGATAATCGGGATGGGACCGAAGCCCATCTTATATGCCTTACCCCGAGTCCATGACAAAAGCATGCCGAAACCGTACGCGAACAGCAGCTGTGCGCCGATGAGCACTGACATGTCATAGACCGGGGACCAGTACCAACCCCAGTACAGATATACCGCCAGCTGACAGACCGCCTGGATGTAATGCTGGGCTCGGAGTCTCGTGTCGATTCGGCCGGCTGCTGCTCTTAGATTAGGTGCTGCCAAGAGCATGACATTCCATACGATAAGAACCGTTGCGGCGCCCCAGAATGACTGAGCTAGCATGCCACTGGTATGAACGCGCGCCGATCCGGTCAGTGCGGCAATCATTCCGCCTATCGCGAGCGGTATGAAGATCTTTGCGGCCTTGTGCTTGTCAGGCTTGGAGGGCATGGCTAGTACGGGGCTTCTGGCGACGGGCGGAAGCTAGATCGGCTTACCCGTCCTCGACAGCGCCCATGTCCCGACGCTGTGGGTGCCCCTACCTTGGTGTTTGTCTGCTTGCGGGAGTGGTTGCACCTATTCTTCGCTGCATGACGTGAACCCTCTGACGGAACCGAACATGATTCGAGCCAACGTGCTTCTCGGCACTCTCCTCGTGCTTGGTGCCTGCACCTCTGGTAGTGACGAAGTCGAAACTGCAGCTGATACCGCCATTAGAGAAGCGCCGAACTTTTCGGTAGACCCATCATGGCCACAACAGCTTCCGAACGATTGGATCATGGGTTCCATCACGGCCGTGTTCGTCGATGCTCAGGATCATGTCTGGGTCACGCATTTACCGGAGACATTGACGCCAGAAGAGATTTCTGCCGTTCAGGAGCCTCCTATCGGTCTATGTTGCCGCCCGGCTCCTGTTGTGGTCGAGTTCGATCCCGAAGGGAATGTCGTTCAGGGTTGGGGTGATCCAGAGACACAGGACGTTTCGGAGTTTCCGCGCAATGCCCACGGGCTGTTCGTGGACCACAACGACAACGTATGGGTTGGCACTTATCGCCATCACCGCGTTATGAAGTTCACTCGTTCGGGTGAGCTGCAGATGCAGATCGGTGAGTATGACGTCACAGGTGGCAACGCCGATACAGAGTTGCTTGGGGGCCCTGCAGGTATCTGGGTAGATCCTGGCACTAATGAGGTCTTCATCGCTGATGGCTATCGTAACCGAAGGGTTATCGTTTTTGACGGAGACACAGGCGAATACGTCCGCCACTGGGGTGCCTACGGTGAGGTGCCTGAGGATCAGTACCAGTTCGACTTCGGGGGTGCGGGTCATGCTGCAAATCCTCCGACCCAGTACTCCACAGTACACGGACTTGTGGGCTCAAGTGATGGTCTGATCTACGTTGCGGATCGTCGTGGGAACCGGATCCAAGTTTTCCAGCAAGATGGCACGTTTGTAACCGAAAAGATCATCGAAGAAGGCACGCTGGCTTCTGGATCCGCCTTCGTGATCCAGCTCTCTCCGGATAAAGAACAGGAGTGGCTCTACCTCGCTGACGGAACGAACCACAAGGTGTGGATTCTTCGCCGAAGCGATCTTGAGGTCGCAGGCGGCTTTGGTAGAGGTGGGCGACAAGTCGGACAGTTCTTAAGGCCACATGGCATGGGAGTCGACTCTCAGGGCAACATCTATGTGGGAGAGGCTTCGACGGGTCGCCGCATTCAAAAGTTCAGTATTTCGGGGAGCTGAGTTAGGTGATGGTCCGTTGCATTGGATCAATGGTTGTCGCACTGACCACAATCGGTAACGGCGATGTAGTAGCCCAGTCGGCTTCGGATCTTGTCCACTCGATGCTTGAGGCCCATGAGGCTCGAATCGAAGGGGTAGAAAATTACACCCTCGTCCAAGCCGTGATGGGGTTCGAAACAGAGACATATTTCGAGAAGCATACCTTGGAAGGACGGTCCGTATTCCGAGCTAGTTTCGCCGGTGCAGACGGTCAGAGAAGTTCGCCAGCGACAGGAGTAGAAGATGTCTACGCGTTAGGTGAAGACCTAGCGAAGCGGTCAGAGTATCGGGGTCGGGAAAGTATCGGTGAATACGAGGTGCACGTTCTGGATATAATAGATCTGCGCGGCACGGGCTTCGGGAGTAACGTGGCTCAGGACTCGGAGTTTGAGCCTGTAAGAGGCAGCGTTTTTCTGGATGCTGAAAGCTACGTCCCACGCAGGTTCGTCTTTGAGGGTGAGATGACTCGAAGTGGGTCCGCGATCCCGCTCACTGCGACAATGGAAATGGGAGAGTACCGAGAGGTTCAGGGGCTACTGATTCCGTTCCGTACTGTGACTACGATTGAGGGGTTGGCCGCCGCAATCGATCCTGAGGTCAAAGCGCAATTCGAACAGATGCAACGTGAGCTGGAAGAGCTGCCCGCTCAACAGCGGGCCATGATCATTGAACTCATGGCGGAACAGATGGAGCAGTTCGAGGCGATGATGGTTGATGATTCCGCGCCAATGGTTGTAGAGGTCCTCGTTACGGATATCCGCGTAAACCAAGGCGGGTGGAACTGAGACAGGGCACTCAGTTCTCTAGCATGAAAAATTCTGCGAGACAGTTCTATACGTAGGACGTACCTGTTGACCTCTAATTGATCAGCGGTTTTGACCCATCGCGGGGACGGGGCAATGTCCTCCTCCACTTAGAGCTGAACCGATACTGCTGAGTATACCTCCGAGTCCGCCACCTCCTGGAGTTGCGGTATCGATTGATCCCGCCATGAGATCTCCATAGAGTGCCGACATGAGCTCATTATTTTCGCTGATCAGCTCGAGATCTTTATGCGTGATTACGGGGCTGCTTTCGGCAAGGCGATTGATTGCGAGAGTCGCGGGTTCGATTCCCTCTAGCAGATTTTCCAGGCTCACAGGCTCTGCCCCAAAAGTCGGGTCGTCGAGTGTAGCGTCCATATTCGAGGCCGCTGGCTGCGAGGCTGTTGCTACGCGCGTAGGTGGGGTCTCTTCCACCAGTTTGATGACTTCAATCGCTTCGAAGTCTTCTATGTAGCGTTCGGCTTGGGGTGTGTCAGGTTCTTTCGGAGCTACTTCTGGAAGGCTGACCATGACGAGGACGGTCACGTGAGCGACAACAGATACGGTCAATCCTGCTGCAATCGCCCTGCGGTGGCGGACCGAATTTGTCACATTCATCATTGGGGATGCTCCCGCCCTGTCGCGATGTATGGTGCCTAAAGTTTTACTACTTGCATAAAGAGACAATAGGTCCAGGGTTTATTGGATCCTTAAGTAACTCAAGAGAATGGATTAAAAACGAAGTGAGAAGGAATCCTCTTTTCTTTGGCGCATGTATTTGTGCTTTTGGGGCGGCGCCCGTTGGAGCACAAGACCAGGAGAATTCGAGATCACGTCTCTTGGGAGTCGAATCGAGTTTCCTGATCACAAACGGATTAGGGGAGTTCGGAGACCTGACTGGAGTAGGCTTCGGTTTCACGATGGGTTCTACCTGGATGCCGAAGAGAAACAGTGGTTTCGGAGTCCGGTTAGATCTTTCACTTAATCTGTACGACCGAGAGTCCACGCCGACCTGTCTCACTGATCCCTGCTGGATTGAAGGAGATGTGGTTACGAACTACGGGGCCTTCCAGTTTGGGATAGGTCCAGAGTGGACGGTCACAAGTGGCCCGGTGCAACCGTACATATTCGCTACGGTCGGAAGGTCAGTATTCTACACGAGTCTCGGACTTGAATTATGCGGGCGTGGAGGGCACGATCATCATCACTCTTCCGATTCCTGTTATTCAGAGGCTACGGAGAATTACCATACTGACTGGGGTCCTGTTGTTAGAGGTGGAGGAGGTTTGCGGTTCAAGATCTGGAAGTTTTTTGGCCTGTATCTTGGTGCTGTATATCAGCATGTTGGAACCCGAACGTATATGGTTAAGGGAGACCTAGATCTAAACGACGATGGAAGTGTGACTATTGGGAAAAAGCGTTACTCTGCGGCTAACAACCTAGGATTCGAATTCGGGTTGCATTGGGATATTCCTGGTGGTTAGAGATACCAGGGAGTAGACATTAAATCTGGACAGTTCGCGGTCGGCGTGCTGTATCCTCCATTCCTGAAGATCATGAAACGTGCTGCGATCGGTTTCCTAGTTCTGGCTGCCACTTTTGCGACAGGAGTGACCGCTCAAGACGTCCATTTGGAAAAGGCACTCCGGGTCTTGGCTACAACTCCGCTGGTAGATGGACATAACGATCTTCCTTGGGCGATCCGCAACAGCGAAGCTGGTCCGCACGACGTAGAGGTGCCCGAGCATGATCTTCGAAAAGAAACCTCTTTCCACACCGACCTCGAACGTCTTCGTGCTGGTGGGGTTGGAGCGCAGTGGTGGTCGGTGTATATCCCCTTTGAAGCAGTTGAGGAAGGCGCGGCCAAGGTACAGCTCGAGCAGATCGACATCGCTCTGCAGATCATCGACAAGTATCCTGAGGCGATGGAGCTAGCCACCAGTGTCTCGGATTTGGAGAGCGCTTTCGGTAGAGGAAGAGTGGCCTCAATGCTTGGAATGGAAGGCGGTCACGCTATTGAGAACTCTCTGGGCACCTTGAGGGCGTTCTACGCGATGGGCGTTCGTTATATGACCCTGACGCATAATGGAACGCTTGATTGGGCAGATTCATGCTGCGCACTGCCACGCCACGGTGGCCTGAGCGAATTCGGCAACGAGGTTGTTCGGGAGATGAATCGTATGGGTATGCTTGTCGACATCTCGCATACCTCGCCAGAGACTATGAATGACGTGCTTGATATTGCCGAGGCTCCGGTGATTTATTCGCACGCCTCTGCGCGTGCACTCCATGACCATCCGCGAAATGTTCCCGACCAAGTTCTGCGCCGTCTTCCGCAGAATGGAGGGGTTGTGATGATCACCTTCGTTCCGTCGTTCCTGACCTCAAGAGACCAAGCTACTATCGCCGATGTTGCAGATCATATCGAGCACATCGTTAGCATCGCCGGGGTTGACTTCGTGGGGATCGGATCTGATTTCGACGGGATTGAATCGACTCCAGTGGGCCTGGAAGATGTCTCGACCTTCCCGGTACTCTTGGCTGAGCTTTCTCGCCGCGGGTGGTCGGAGGAAGACATGCGTAAGGTGGCAGGTGAGAATTTGCTTCGAGCTTGGCGTGAAGCGGAGACTGTGGCGCGCCGGCTTCAGCGTGAGCGGCCACCCTCGACTAGAACGATTGGTGAACTCGACCGAACGATTGGCCAAGACCATTGACTGCTTTTTTGCGTCCAGATCCTACCGAGCACGCCGAGTACTATGCTCAGTACATCGCTCGTGTGCCGGATGGAGAAATTACGAGCACACTAAGTAACCAACTTGCTGAAACGGTTGGAATCCTGCGGTCGTTGCCGGAGGATCGGGAGACGTACCGATACGCGGAAGACAAGTGGACACTAAGAGAGGTAGTCGGTCACTTGATCGATACGGAACGAATGTTCGCCTATCGGGCTTTGGCCATTGCGCGGGAAGACGATGTAGATCTGCCGGGAATGGATCAGGATGCATGGAACCGAGGATCAAATGCTGCAGATCGGGCCATGGTTGATTTGATTGACGAGTGGCTTTTAGTCCGGCGCTCTAATGTGGTGATGTTCGCCTGTATGCCGGACGGAGTAGGAAGTCGCACCGGCCGTGCCTCTGGTTATAAGTTCACAGTTCGCAGTTTTCCGTGGATCATTGCCGGGCACGAGCTTTGGCACAGGGACCTGATCCGTCGCGATTATATGGCAGGTCTTTGAACGAATCAGAAGACGGTTATAGCTCCGACAATACGGATCCTAGCGCCCTGCCAAATCTGGGAATCTCAACCACGCTCCTCCATGTCGGGATGGTTTCCTGAGCAGAGTGGTTGAAGAGACGTGTTATCGTGAGACGAGGCGAAGCAACTCGAAGGGCTTTCGCCATTCGTTGACTCTCAGAATAGGGGATGAGGTGGTCAACTCGCCCATGCAGGAGATGTACTGTGCCCCTGACTGCACCCAGTACTGATGAGGGATCAAGTGTGGGATCGGTGAGGCGGGCAGCTTCTTCGAGCTGTTCTCCGATGCGAAAAGCTTCGGGTCTTGGTGCGTGCGCCTTCGATCCTGGGGCAAAAACGTCGAAGAGACCCCGACGTTCCATAGCTATGGTGCCGCGCAGGTCGTGTATTATAGGATCGTAAAGAGCATGCCATGATGCAGCGCCGATGTCGCCGGCTTGACATGCAAGCGTCCTGAGTGCTTCGGCTACGTCGGTAGCGTCTTCATAACCAGGCACAGCGGTAAGGTAATTGGCGGCAACTATCCATCTTCCGTATGGGTCGGGCTTCAGGTATGCCTCCTCACCAGCTGCGTTGTACCGACCTGTCATCATGAACCGGAAAGTGTGACGCAATGAGCAATACCCTCCAAAGCCGCAAGCCGCTCCGATTTCGTCTCTCAACCTCGGGCTTGCTCGGGCGCCAATAGCGTGCGGGGCGCCAAAAGAGAACCCCACCACACCTACTGGTTCGTCTCGGATGAGTTCACTATCTCGGAGCCATCGCACCGACGCCGCGATACTTGGTACAGATAAGTCAGGACGGAGTTGTAGATCACGCCATTCGGGCACGTCTGGCACTATGGCCGCAATACCAGCTCGAGCTAGGGCCCTTGTAAATCGAACCAGTTGCGTGTGGGACCGTCCGGGACGCGTAATGCCATGCATCACTACCCAGGCGGGTAAGTCGCTTGCCGTAATAGAGGGACGAACGAGTGTCGCCCGAACGGCTGTTCCGTCGCGGTCGACGGTGACTTCTTCCTCGATCACATCTCGTGGGGGTCTTAGCCACGCTCTGGTGAACGACAAAGTGCGTTGGATAGAACTGAGCATGTTTGTAAGCTATGCTCCCACACCGGATGTTCGCATGACTACGATTGAGCCTTGCATAGGTTGCAATGGTCGGGCATGATCCGGCCCAGAACCTTATCGACGGCTACGGCCCCATGTAGGAGAACCTAGTGAAGCGCTTCGTCCTGACTTTTGCTCTCACCGTGTTCATGGCTCATCCTGTTCTCGCTCAAGAAAGGATTGCACACCAGCCGTCTGAGCGTATTCCATTTAGCGCGGCGGTGCAGGTCGGTAATACCTACTATCTCTCTGGTAAGCTCGGGGCGAACAACGAGACTCGCGCTATGACCGAGGGCCGGATGGCAGCTGAGACCCACAACATCATGGGTTCATTCAAAGAGCTGCTCGGAGAGCTGGGGATGGACTTTGGTGACCTTGTGCGAGCGACGGTTTATCTGACTGATATCAATGGGTATGGTGAGATGAACGAAGCGTATGCCCAGTATTTTGAGGGGGTCGACCCGCCTTCTCGTGTTGCGATGGAGATCTCAGGCCTGGTCAACGGTGCCTTGATTGAAATCTCCTTCATCGCGGTGAAAACCGACGACTGATTGAGAACTTCGACTTGATCCCGGTCGATTGATGAATCGTCAACCGGTAAGCAAACGTGAATACGGGCTGTATCACTGGGACTCGTCTGGGTAGCGCATTGCTATGAGTCTTTCTTTCCCAGCCCCGGAAGTCGGCGGAGATGTGCAAAAAATGGAGCGTCCCCCCTATCTGTGGGGAGTTGCAGCGGCTCTAAGTGCATTTCTTCTCTATGCCTTAACGCTTGCTCCAACTACTGCTTTCTGGGACGCTAGCGAGTATATCGCTACCGCCCATACACTCGGGATTCCGCACCCGCCGGGGAACCCGTTCTTCATTGTTTTGGCGAAGGTGTGGAGCCTTCTTCTGGCACCCACAGGGTTTTCGGTTGCTGTTCGAATCAACCTTTTTGCTGCAGCAACCAGTGCAGCTGCGACGGGCTTTTTCTATCTGGTCGCACATCGTGTGTTATGTGGCATTTTCCTAGACCGACGACTAGCCCGGGTGGCTGCGCTTGCGTCATCTCTGATCGGAGCCACTTCCTTCACGGTATGGAACCAGTCGAATGTCAACGAAAAGGTTTACACCCTTTCGGTGATGATCATCGCGATCGTCAGTTGGCTGGGGGTTCGATGGCACGATCGAGGAGAAGAGCCTGGCACTGAGCGCTATATCCTCTGGGCCCTATTTCTGCTTGCGATCGGGTCAACGAGTCACATGATGTCGGTGCTTCCCGCTCCAGCGTTAGGCGTCCTGTTGTTGCTCTCGCGCCCATCTCGGTTACTTACGGCTGGGTTTATAAGCCGGGCTACGTTAGTGATTGCATTAGGGATTTCCTTCAACTTCGTTCTTCCGATTCGTGCTGAACTCGACCCGGTTATCAACGAGGGTGACCCTGCCTGTGTTTCGGTCGTGCAGGCTGCCGCATCGATCTTCTCCCAGGGCAGGGTTGGATGTCCGGCGCTGAGCTCGGCTCTGTCCAGGGAACAATATCAAACCCCACCTGTGTGGCAGCGTAAGGCTCCCTTCACGGCGCAGATGGCCACGTTTATGCAGTACTTTGACTGGCAGTGGGCCCGAGGTTTAGATGCGTCAGAACTTCCTGCACCAAGACGATTCCTGCCTACTGTTCTGTTTCTAGCTCTCGGCTTTGTTGGACTTTACGCGGCGTGGGTGTCTGACCGAACACTTTTCGCATACCTCGCGGTTCTGGCAGGAACTCTCACGGTTGGACTTGTTGTCTATTTGAATTTCCGGCACGGATATTCCCTGCACGCTGACCTTGATCAGGTCCAGAGAGAGGTTCGAGAGCGTGATTACTTTTACATTGCGACGTTTTCTTACTGGGGATGCCTGGCGGGTATTGGGTTAGCATGGCTTTGGAACGCGGCCTCTAGAAGGGTGAGAGGAGGGCTCGCTCCGCACCTGAAGACCGCGCCGATCCTACTAATTGCTCTGCTACCTCTAATGCTCAACTGGCCTTGGGCGACCCGCTCGGGTGACTACGCGGCCCGGGACTGGGCTTACGATCTCCTGATGAGCGTTGAGCCGTATGGAGTGCTCTTTACGAATGGTGACAATGACACTTTTCCACTTTGGTATTTGCAGGAAGTCGAGGGGGTGCGCCAAGACGTAACTGTCATAGTCGGTCAGTATCTCTTCACGAGTTGGTATCCACGTCAGCTACAGGAACTCACGCTACCGGGCCGTCAGCGTCCATTTGATGCTGCTCTTGCCCCTAACCTCTATGAGGATCGGGCAGCACCCACTACTTCTTTGACGACGATCGATCCGGATGTTCTGGAAGAGGTGTCATCGATCCGGCTTCCCGAGGATGTTACAGTTGCGTTTCCCAAGCTGGCGGTCACTTATCCATCGGGGATGGTCCTCGATCGCAGTGAACAGATTGCTCTACGCATTATTAACGACTCAGCTCTCGAACGACCAATTTACTTTTCTTCGGCCGGCGGGATGATGTCTCGGCTCGGCTTGGAGCGTTGGGGCGTCCGTCATGGCTTGACGACCAAGCTAGAGCTGCGGAACCTGGAGACTGACCCACATGAAGGAATGATTAGGGGGTCTCCAGAGTACGGGAGCGCTTGGCTCGACTTAGAAAAATCGCTCAAGCTTTATGATGAAATATACGAGTACCGAGGCCTTCGGGATCGCGCGATCTGGGCAGACCGTTCGACTACTATGATGCCCTACCAGTATTACGTAATGGCTCTACAACTTTCAGATGCAGCACAGCTAGACGGGAGGAGTCCAGAGCTCGTTCAGCGACTTCGTGATGATGCGCTTGCTTTTCAGGAAGTTGCGGGTGGCGGTCAGCGTGTTGCCTCAAAAGTCGATATATCATGAAACGCCAGCAACTCGACCGAGACGAGTTGTATCGGTATGCCCGTCATATAGCGCTTCCTGATATAGGACTTGAGGGACAGCAGAGACTCAAAAGCGGTCGGGTGCTTTGCGTGGGAGCAGGTGGTCTTGGTTCACCACTCGCTCTGTATCTGGCCGCAGCGGGCGTTGGTACGATTGGCATGGTCGACGACGATGTGGTTGACGAGAGCAACCTCCAGCGGCAACTGCTTCACGGGACTCGTGATGTGGGGAGGAGCAAGCTGGATTCAGCTATTGAACGGCTTTTTGATGTAAACCCGAACGTCAAGATTGAACCCCATTACACACGCCTTTCGTCGTCGAACGCACTCGAGATATTCGGCGGATATGATGTAGTCGTTGATGGCACGGACAATTTTCCGACTCGTTACCTTGTAAATGATGCGTGTGTCCTTCTCGGCATCCCGAACGTGTACGGTTCTGTTTTCCGTTGGGAGGGACAGGTCTCGGTGTTCGCTAGCAAAAGCGGTCCTTGCTACCGCTGCCTTTTTCGGGAACCTCCGCCGCCAGGTCTGGTGCCCAATTGTGCTGAGGGCGGTGTTCTTGGAGCACTCCCAGGGATTATCGGCACCATGCAGGCGATGGAGGCGATCAAGCTAATCCTTGGAGCTGGAAAGAGTCTCGTGGGGCGACTCATGATTTTCGATGCTCTCGAAATGTCCTGGCGTGAGGTTGCCTTGAGAAGAAATCCCACGTGTCCGGTTTGTGGTGACGAGCCGACTCAGTTGAGCCTGATCGATTACGATGTCTTCTGCGGAGTGAAGTCAGAGCCAGGAGGAGAAGTTACTGGGGCTTCAGAAACCGATGTGGGAACGGTCGAAGAGATAGTCCCGAGAGAAGCCTCGCGCCTGCTCGGAGAGGAAGTGCCTCCATTCCTTCTTGATGTTCGAGAACCATGGGAATGGGCCGTAAGCAACTTAGGGGACCATGGCGCCCGCCTCATTTCGCTCGGGGAACTCACAGACCGGATGAGTGAAGTTCCTTCCGATCGATCTGTCATCGTGTACTGCCGATCGGGGCAGCGTTCGAGAACAGGAGCTCGTCTGCTACTCGAGGGAGGACGACGAAATGTTCTTAGTCTCCGCGGCGGGCTTAAGGCATGGTCTGACGAGGTCGACTCGTCTATTCGGGTGGTGTGACTGGGAGTTTCACCTTGGTGACCGGGGCTTATGACGGGACCCGAATCGTTCGCTGCCTGTATCCATTACAATATTATACCTGCACCTCTTAGTTCACGGATCATCATGAGACGTCTTCTGCTTGTTATCACGTTCCTCATTTCAGCGCCGTCCGTGGCCTGGGCCCAGCCGCGTGTAATGTTTGGTGGAGGGTTCACAAACCCTCAGGGGGACCTCAGAGAGTCTGCAGATCCGGGCTGGCACATTGATGCGGGGGTCCAGATCGGTATCCCGACACTGCCGGTGAGTCTCAGAGGAGACGGGCAGTTGCACAGGCTCGCCTCGAGCAATAACGATTACCGGGATACCGAGTTCCTCTCGGGAGCTGTGTCAGTGGTTTTCACTTTGCCGGGGGTAGGCCTAGAGCCGTACTTGTTGGCTGGGTTGGGCTCGTATCGATTTAATGGCGGCCTTGCCGTCACGGAAGGAATTCAGCGATCCGACACTGGATACCACGGGGGCTTCGGTGTGGTGACCGGCCAGCTAGGCTTAGGCTTCTTCGCGGAGGTTCGGTATGTGCGTATTGATCAGGATGGCGTCGCCATGTCAATGACGCCGCTGACTCTGGGGTTTCGGCTCTGATCGTCTAGAGGCCGTTACGTTCGCCTTTCCAATCCTGTTATAGCCCAAGGCTGATTGGCTCTCACCAAGCGAGTCTTAACTAAGGAATTCGACAGAGGCTGCTCGCTCTTTGAGACCATCTGTGGCTCGTTCTCGGTCAGTACGCTGCCAAATCGACGATAGCGTCCACGACGTTAGAAGTCTGCGGTAGGATGACGCTCTCTACTTGGGGTGCGTACGCCACCCACGTATCCATCGATGCCACGCGCTTGATTGGTCCGTCTAGGTATTCAAATAGCTCGTCGGCTATCCGCGCTGAAATTTCCGAGCCGATTCCCCAGGACATGGAATCTTCGTGAGCGATGACGACCTTATTCGTCTTTTTGACTGAGTCGGCGATCCTTTCCATGTCGATAGGTTGTACCGTGCGGAGGTCGATGATTTCTGCCTCAATGCCGTGCTGGTCTGAAGCGATTTTGGCCGCATCCAAACTCCGCTTTACTAGCGCCCCGCATGTTACGACCGTTACGTCCGCTCCCTCGCGGACGATCTTGGCCTTTCCAAAAGGAATCATGTATTCAGGGCCCGGGTCGCGTCCCTTGTTGTAGACCTGCCTGTAGAGGTGCTTGTGTTCCAGGAATAGCACGGGGTCCTCGCATCGGATTGCGGTGCGCAGGAGGCCTGCCGCGTCTTCTGCAGTCGCAGGTAGGCACACGTGTAAGCCTGGACAGTGTGCGAAGATTGACTCACCTGTCTGGGAGTGATAGATGCCGCCACCCTTGAGGTATCCGCCGTAGGTTACACGGATCACTACGGGAGCCGAGAAGAGACCGTTAGACCGGTAGCGCATGGTCGCGAGCTCGTCCCGGATCTGCATCATCGCGGGCCAGATATAGTCGAAGAATTGCACCTCCACGACTGGTCGCATTCCGCGAACCGCCATTCCTATAGCACGACCCACAATGTTCGCTTCAGCTAGGGGCGAGTTGTACACCCTATGCGAACCGAACTTAGCCTGAAGGCCGTGTGTGACTTTGAAAACACCGCCTTTCCCCTTCACCTCGTCGAGAATGTCCTCACGCGAAACGTCGGCAACATCTTCACCAAAGACGACAATGCGTGGGTCGCGTTGCATCTCCTCTTTCATGCACGAATTCAACAGGTCGACTACGGTGAGGAGTTTATCGGACTCGTACAGTGGTGCGCCTTCCGTATCGAAGTCGTCCGATGCTGGATCTGTTTCTTCCGAGAAGAGGTGCGTCATCGCCGTCGATGGATCCGGCTGTGGTGACGCGAGCGCGATGTCCGCGGCCTCGGCTACGGTAGCCTCAATCTCCGCTTCCATCTCTTCGAGCTGGTTTTCCGTCGCAGCACCGATCGTGACCAGCAGATCACGGGTGCGACGAAGGGGGTCCTGTAATTCCTGATGCTCTCGTTCTTCAGGGGTCCTATACGCCCGCTCGTCGTCAGACATCGAGTGGGAGTAGGGACGTGTAGTATGAGCATGCAGCATTGCCGGACCATTTCGCTCTCGAGCGTGACGGATAGCAATTGCCGCCGCTTTGTAGGTGTCTACTACGTCTGTCCCATCACATTCGATGATGTGGAGGTTAGGAAACCCTGACACGAGCCGGGAAATACTACCGCCTGCGGTTTGAACTTCGACCGGTACGCTGATGGCATAACCGTTGTCCTGAACAACGTATACGATAGGAAGCTTGAGGTTGCATGCCGTGTTCAGCGACTCCCAGAACTCGCCCTCCGAAGTTGCACCGTCACCCGAGCAAACAATGACGACCTCGTCTTCAGAGAATTGTTCAATGCGCTCGCGCAGGCCTTCTATCACTGGGAACTTGGTGACTGCCTCAGCAGAGCCTACCGCTTGCAGAAACTGTGTTCCAGTCGGAGAGGATGAAGTCGGCACGTTGAATCGCACATCCCCATAATGTGCCGGCATCTGTCGGCCACCTGAGGCAGGGTCCCCTTCGGCGCCGACCGCTTGAAGAAGGTGATCCAGCGGTGTCTGGCCTAGCCCGAGCATCAATGCCCGATCGCGGTAGTAGGGATAGAACCAGTCCTTGGTGCCGTCACAGTTCTCGGCTATGGCGACTCCAACGGCTTCGTGCCCGGCACTTGAGATCTGGAAGAAGATCTTGTTTTGACGCTTTAGACTAATTTCTCGATCATCAATCCGACGGCTCGTGACCATCGTTCGATAGAAATCAAGAAGCTGCTCGGGTGTGAGGCCGGCCAGCTCAGTGGCCGCAAGAGTCTCTTCTTCCTGTGTCGCCATCTATAACTGTGGTAGAAAATCGAGCGGATAGACCTCTAAGATACCGAATCCGATCTCTCCACGAAGAGGTATGGGAAGTGTCCATGTTGGGTTGTTCCCATCACCAGTAGTCAAGTCACCTTCTTTTGATGTCAGGAAACCAAAATTCAGGAGGCATTTCAGATTCGAGTTCGAGCCAGACGATCGCGCAGCGCAGCGGGATCATTTTGCGCTAGGTCGCAGACGTAGTGCTCACAGACGTATGCCGTCGGCTGACCATTCACCGGACCACGTCCCTGGAATAGTGGTGTGTCTTCCTGCGGGCTACTTCCAGTCTTCTTTTGATCGAGTTCGCCTTCATCGGATATTATTCCGGCTATCACGCCACCAGGAAGGAACTCCTCGTGGACGGCAGTGAGGAGGGGTATGGGGTCCGAGTCGGCTGGGACGAAGAGGGCCACCTCTACCGGATTAGCTTCGAGTCGGTCGACCACCGAAAGCATGCGTCCGAATGCCGTCCCAAACTCTTGCATGGACTCGACTTCATGGTCGACAATGCTTCGGGCTGCTTGGCGGTAGCGGATATCGTTTTTTAGTGTCCCTGCCCGGGCGAAAAGTTCAGCTGCTAGTGAGGGCCCGGAAGGGGTAGCTCCATCGGTGGCGTCACGAGGACGTAGCACCAGGTCCTCCATGTCGTGCGCGCTATCGAAAACAGTACCGGATTCCTCGTCAAAGAAGAGCTCCAGAACCTCGTCTGCCAGAGAATAGGCTCGGTCTAGCCATTTTGAGTCTAGGGTAGCCGCATGAAGACTGAGTAGTGCGTTTCCTAGTCCGGCTAGATCATCTAGGTAGGCTAACCCTGAGGCCTTCCCCTTTATTGAGCTGTGTAAAAGTCTCTCTTCCTCGCGCATTTCACTCCATATGAACTCGGCCGCTTGCATAGCCCGCTCTACGTAATCACTCCTCCCAAGGGCGGCACCGGCATCAGCAAATGCTCTTATCGCGAAGGCGTTCCAGGAAACAATGATTTTCTCGTCACGAAACGGCTCCACTCGCTCGTTACGAAGTTCTAGTAGGACCGCACGTCCTCGGGCCAAAATTACTTCTAACTCCGATACGGGTATCCCTTCGGCCTTTGCAACGAGCTCGATCGGATCTGGAAGGTGGAGGATACTTTCACCTTCGAAGTTTCCCTCATGCGTTATGTCATAAATGCGGCAAAACAGCTCAGCTTCGCCACCGAGTGCGTCGCTCACTTCGTCCGGTGACCACACGTAGAAGCGTCCCTCGACCCCTTCTGAGTCAGCATCTCGAGCGGAGTAGAATCCACCACCGATGTCGGTGAAGTCTTCGATGAGATCATCGAGCACCTCAGTCACAATGTCGGCTAGGTCGTCTGAGCCCGTCAGCTTCCATGCGTTTAGGTAGACTCGTGCTAGTAGAGCGTTGTCGTAGAGCATCTTCTCGAAGTGTGGAACTAGCCACCGGGCGTCGACCGAATAACGATGAAAGCCGCCGGCTAGATGATCCCGCATACCTCCTGCTGCCATGTGCTTTAGTGTGTTAACCGCCATTATCAGAGATGCCCGGTCACCTGTTCTCGCATAATGCCGTAGCAGAAGTTCGAGCGTTACCGGCTGCGGAAATTTGGGTGCTGCTCCGAAGCCTCCGTATTCGGGATCGTAGCGCCGGCTGAGAGTTGAGACTGCTGAGTCCACAAGTTGTAGTGAGGCGGTTAGTCCGCTTTTATTAGGTGTGCTCGCTTTCTCCAGTGCTGCCAAGAGTCGAGTGCCTCCGGCTTGAACTTCGTCTCGACGATTTTGCCAGGCTTCATGAATTGCGTTGAGCAGGTCGGGGAATGATGGAATACCGGGTCTGGCCTCTGGTGGATAGTAGGTCCCCCCGAAAAAGGGGATACCGTCGGGCGTTAGAAAAACCGTCATTGGCCAGCCTCCGCGACCAGACATCGCCTGTACCGCTTTCATGTAGATCTGGTCTATATCAGGCCGTTCTTCGCGGTCCACTTTAATGTTCACGAAAAGGTCGTTCATCAGACGTGCGATCGATGGGTTCTCGAACGACTCGCGTTCCATTACGTGGCACCAATGGCACGATGAATACCCCACGGATAATAGGATCGGACGGTCTTCGTTCTTTGCGCGCTCTAATGCTTCTTGTCCCCATGGATACCAATCCACAGGATTACCCGCATGCTGAAGAAGATACGGGCTGGTTTCGGCTGCGAGTCTGTTGGGCATGATCGGTCAGAGAAGTCGAAGACTCGATGGACAGAAGAAAGTCGTGGGTTATGCTGGGGTCTAGGAGTATCTTTTATCTAATACAACTAAGTGAACGATACTCCTGGAAAAGACGTTCGATCCGAAGGAGCTGATGCTGTACTCGAGAATCGCCTTTATGGTGATCCGACGTCCAAGGATGATTCCCTACCTAATCCGGGCATCTTGGGCTTTCCGATCACGACACTGGTACCGGCACCCTCCTTTTCTGCCGCTGCCACCCACGTCCTATATGCGCTGGAGGCTCGACACGGCGTACGGAGACCCTGACGCAACTCCGCCTATCGATGAGATGGAAAGCTACCTGGTCTGGACCGCTCGAATGCGGCGCCTCATGAAGAGGGACATGTGATTCCGCTTCTGGTATCCGCAGTTGGTAGCCACTCGGGTGTCCGATGATTTCTGTTGGGTTGACTGGGAGCGTCGCATCTGGGAAGTCGGAGGTTTCGCGTGCGTGGCAAAGAGCTGGCGTCCCGGTCGTTAGTGCAGATGAACTCGCTCGAATTGCGGTGGACCCCGGTTCGGCCGGCCTCGACGCCGTGGTGGATGCGTTAGGCTCAGGTATTCTGAAGGAGGACGGATCACTCGATCGGGCCCGGGTGCGGAGTATCGTTTTCCGAGACGATGATGCTCGGAGGTGTCTTGAGGACATCATTCACCCCATCGTGCGACGACATTGGGAGACTTGGGTTCAAGCTCAACAGGCTGAAGGTGCTGATCTCATCGTCTCCGAGATTCCCTTACTTTTTGAATCTGGACGAGCCGAAGACTTCGACTGTGTAGTTGTAGTAGATGCCCCTTACGACACTCGTCTTTCCCGTATGATCGAATTTCGGGGCCTCTCCGAGGACGAGGCTCGCCGGGTTATGACAGCTCAGATGGATGCAAATGAGAAGCGTCAACTGGCCGATATTTTGATCCGCAACGAAGGGACACTGGAGCAGCTTGATGAGAAGGCCGGGAGTGTACTAGAGGAACTCCGGAGTCGTTTTGTAGGCCGAAGAATGAAGATCGATATGCATATACACACCCTGGGATCGTGGGACTCTTTGTCTGATCCCGAGCGTGTTCTTGAGGTGGCGATGGAGCGCGGTTTTCAGCGTGTAGCGATCACGGATCACAACAGGGTACATGTAGCCTTGCGTATGGCAGAGTGTTATCCGGACGTAGTGATTCCCGGTGAAGAGGTTAAGACCGCCGAGGGAATAGACGTCATTGGCTTGTACCTATGTGAAGAGATCCCTGAGGGAACTCCCGCAGAGGAGACGATTGAGCTTATCCGGTCGCAGGGAGGTATCGTATACCTTCCACATCCATACGCTGCAGGGAAGGGTGGCGGTGGTAAGTATGCGGAGCGACTAGGACAACTATGCGATGTCATCGAGGTATTTAATGCACGGCTCCATAATGCGTCGATGAACCGAAAGGCGGAAAATCTGGCACTTCGACATGGTAAGCTGATGGGGGCGGGGTCTGATGCTCACACCATCGGGGAAATAGGAAACGCTTGGGTTGATTTACCTTTTCACTTGAACGAGCCGACTGCTTTGCTGGCTGCGCTTGAGGTTGCGAACACAGGTGGCCGGGAAGCCTCAAGGCTGGTTCATCTGGGCTCTGCCTGGGCGAAGGTCCGAAAAAAGTTCTCGGGCGCCTCAGGTGGCGGCTTAGCCTGATGAGACGGTACCTTTCATACAGAGCCGCTTGAGGGCGGCTGCACTTCACTTTAGGGTTAGGAAAACTCCTTGAGCTACCGGACGCCATCGCATCGGGCGACGGCGGTCAATCAGGTCCGCAACGCGCTTCTTGCATCACGCAAGGCGGTGCTGACGACCCATCTCAATGCGGACGGGGATGGTGCGGGTTCGGAGGCTGCTCTTGCAGCATGGCTCCGGGCCAACGGCACAGAAGCCTGGATCATCAACCCGACGTCTTTTCCGGATTCGTTTCGGTTCCTTATAGAGCACCAAGACTGGGTAGTCCCCGCTGGATCAGCCCGGGCTCGTGAGCTCTGCGACTCCGCTGATCTCGCGGTTGTGCTCGACACTGGCGAAGTGCCACGGATTGGGAGAGTCCAAGAGATGATCCGACACCTCCCAGCTGTTGTAATCGATCATCACCCGATCGGGGACCGTGCTATCGGGGGAATTTCGCTCCGTGACGTAACCGCGTCAGCGACGGGTGAACTTGTGCACGATATCATCCACGAGTCGAAGGGGCCGTGGACGAGCCATATGGATGAGGGCATCTATATCGCCATTCTCACAGACACTGGCGGGTTCCGGTTTGACAATGCCACTGCGGGTTGTCACAGGGTGGTTTCAGAGGTTGTGGAAAGAGGGGTTGATCCGGAGGTGATGTATGAACGCGTCTTTGGGTCTTCGAGGATTCGCCGTTATCGCCTGCTACAGTTCGCGCTGACTACTCTTGAACATGATGAGGAGTATGGAGTCTCATGGATGATTGTCCCGCGTGAGCGGTACGAAGAAGTCGGTGCCAGCGCGGAGGATCTAGAGGGATTCGTCGATATTCCTCGGTCGATCGAAGGTACAGAGGTCGGACTTCTTTTTAGGATGACTGCCTCCGACGATGTGAAGATCTCTTTTCGATCCAATGGGAAGGCGGACGTGAACGCTTTGGCTCGAGCCTTCAAGGGCGGTGGGCATGTGAAGGCCTCAGGTGCCGTCGTGACGGGACCAATTGAGGAGGCTGTTCCGAGGGTCCTCGATGCGGCACGTGAGGCTGTGCAAAAGCTTAGGCGGACTAAGTGACGAGGCCTCAAGGACTGAGGAAGGATGATCCGGGTGTCCCCGAAGCACTTCCCCGAATATTGATGAGAGTGCGGGACCGCTTAGACATAGAAACGATTGATAAGCTCTGGATCTTTCAGCCAGTGCGTAGCGGAAGGCGCGAGCAGGGACTCGTCGCAGTCAGTACATTTCAGAACGGTCAAGAACGGCGTGTGATGATAACGGTGGCCTATACTGCGGAACACACTGGCAGCGGTGTTTCTGTTGAGCCAACTTTCACGATGGAAGGTGCAGCTCCGGCTGACATTTTCCCGCCAGTAATGCAGGGGGTTGTGCGACGCTCTGGTGAGGGCGCCGCTGAGCCCAGGGCAGTAGCGATAAGTGGCTCCGCGTCCAAGTTCGAGGAGCTGCTTTCAGAGTACGATGATGTTTTTATCTCGGCGACAGAACGATGACTGAGACCCATAAAGGCGTTAGTCCCATCGAAAAGGAAGAGGGTTCCCCTCCCTTTATTCGGCTTTTCAGCAGGTATCTGCGTGACCAGGGTCTTCCGGTGACTTCTCAGCGCGAAGCTGTAGCGAAGGTTGTATTCACTTCTGAGGAGCACCTCTCGGTGGATGACATCGAGCATGCCTTACGGATGTTAGGGGAGCGCATAGGAAAGGCCACAATCTATCGAACCCTCGACCTTCTCGTGCGGAGTCGATTGGTGGAGGAACACGATTTCGGGGAAGGCTTCAAGCGCTATGAACATCGGCTCTCCAACCAACCCGTGCACGAGCACCTGATTTGCGTTGAGTGTGCGACGGTTACCGAGTTCAAAAG
>DLTN01000019.1 GCA_002500925.1 Gemmatimonadales bacterium UBA7835
GGTGACCCACCGATCGATTCATATTCTTCGATTAGGCCAGGAGCTCGATCCTCTGCCAGTTTCTTGGCACGTGAGATGGCTTCCTGCCCCGGCTCTAGACCTGAATTTTGAAGGAAGATTCGTTCGAGGAAGGGCGTTACTTTCTCTTGGGTAGGCTCGTCAGGCTCTCCAAAGTTGATGATGAGTACGCCGATTTGATTTGGTTTCATGATGGACTGCTCTACCCCTCGCGATCGGAAGAAAGTCGCTCAGACGTCTCATGAACACGGTCGACTAGGAAGCCAAGCTGATCGGGGTCGGTCGTGCGGTGGATGCCATGGCCAAGATTAAAGATGTGCGCGGCAGCCCCCATACCGGATTCGAGAACTTTATCGATTTCTTGACCGAGCTCATCGCGTGATGCGAAGAGGGCAGATGGGTCTAGGTTTCCTTGGAGTACCGTAGAGGAGCCGAGCCGAGCGACGGCTTCGTGCAGAGGCCTTGTCCAGTCGACAGCGATAACGTCTGCGCCGATCTCTGACGCCGCCTCAAGCAGGGCGGATCCTCCATTGGCGAAGTAGATGATTGGCCGGTCGATCTCAGCTTTCACTTCCTGAATGATATTCTTCATAACTGGCTGGATCCGGGCCCTATACAACTTCTCATCAAGAAGACCCACCCAGGAGTCAAAAAGCATGAGGGCGTCGGCCCCCGCACGCGCCTGAGCACGCAGATAGTGGATCATCGATTTGCCGAGCAAGTTCAGAAGAGCGTCGGAGGCTTCGGGATCACCTCTGAGGAAGCTTCTGGCATCCATAAAGTCCTTGGAGCCACCTCCCTGAACCAGGTAGCAGAACAGTGTGAAGGGTGCACCTGCGAATGCGATCAGCGACCTGTCTTTTGGAAGCTCTGACCGGACTATGCTAAGAGCGTCCAGAACGAATGGGACACCTTCGTCCGGATCGAGCGGACGAAGACCATCTACGTCCTTCTGGGATCGTATAGGTGACTCGATTATAGGTCCTGGCGCAAAGCGGATCGGTACACCCATACCTTCAAGCGGAGTCATGATGTCGGCGAAAAGGATCGCTGCGTCCAGCTCGAATCGGTCGATCGGCTGTAGTGTTATCTGTGCCGCGATTTCGGGTGTTTTTGTGGCCGTCAGAAAATCGACTGTCTTTCTTAGTGCTCTATACTCGGGGAGGTAACGACCAGCTTGACGCATCACCCATACTGGGGTGCGTTCCGTCCTTATCCCTCGGGCGGCTTTTTCGAAGAGTGTCTTGCCGTCAGGCATCGAGTCCTCCTGCGAGAATGTCCTTTGCAGATGTCAGTGTACGATCGATGTCAGTGGTTGAGTGCGCGGTTGACCAAAACCAAGCTTCAAAGCGGCTGGGTGGGAGATGGATATCGCGTTGGAGCATTCCGTGAAAAAACCTGTTGAAAGCTTGTGAGTCGGTGGCTGCGGACGACTGCCAATCTGTGACCGGTGTCTCAGAGAAAAACGGGCAGCCCATACCCCCTGAGGACTGCCACCTTATGGGTACGCCGTATTCGCGCCCGAGTGCCTCAAGTCCAAGACCGAGCGTCCTGCCTGTCCCTTCAAGCTCGGAAAAGATATCTGGATTTGACTCTAGGATGCCGAGGGTTGTGCGACCCGCTGCCACGGCGAGAGGATTTCCAGATAAGGTCCCTGCCTGATAGACCTGCCCGTCAGGCGCGATCATTCGCATGAGGTCTTCCCGCCCTCCATATGCGCCGACCGGAAGACCTCCCCCAATAACTTTGCCCAGTGTCGTTAGGTCGGGTCGGACATTGTAGCGCTCCTGTGCTCCTCCCAGCGCTACCCGGAATCCGGTCATGACCTCATCGAATACGAGAAGCGCACCATAATCATCGCAGATGGTTCGCAGACCCTCTAGGAATCCTGGTTCAGGTGGAATGCATCCCATGTTGCCGCACACCGGCTCGGTGATCACAGCGGCGATTTGGTCTCCTTGGGCTTCGAAGTGACTGGCCACGGAGTCGAGATCATTGAAATTTGCTACGAGTGTATGGGATGCGGTTGACTCTGGTACCCCTGGGCTCGATGGGACACCGAGTGTCGCGGCACCGGAGCCAGCCTCGACAAGGAACATGTCTCCATGGCCATGATAAGCCCCCCGAAATTTGATGATACCTGCCCGTCCAGTTGCAGCTCGGGCCAGCCGCATAGCACTCATCGTCGCTTCTGTACCCGAGTTCACAAGCCGCACTACTTCGATTGAAGGAACCAGGCGGACTATCATCTCAGCCAGCTCAGCTTCTCCTTCGGTTGGTGTGCCGAACGACGTCCCCAGCAGAGCAGCTTCGCTGATGGCCTTTGTGACGCTAGGGTGCGAATGACCCAGGATGGCGACACCCCATGATCCGATGTAGTCGAGCAGGACTCGTCCGTCGACGTCCTCTAGAGTGGCGCCTCTGGCTGCGCGAATGAAGCGGGGGGTGCCCCCTACTGATTTGAAGGCTCGGACGGGACTGTTTACTCCTCCTGGCATGACAGCCATTGACCTTGCGAGGAGTTCGTCGTGGATGGAGCTCACCGTTCGTGTTCTCTCATGGGAGTGGATATGGATGAAGAGACAGTAGCCTCAACTAGGCCCGCGAACGTTGCTGGGTTTGCCACACTTACTGCGTTTTTCAGAGCGCCGTGCGCTACGAGAGCATCGCGTGTTGTCGCTCCTATAGCGACGACACTGCAATGCTGAAGCACCTTTGACCAGCCATCGTCCATCGCATTCGCCATGGTCTCTACGGCTGACGGACTCGCGAACGTTACGACATCAACACCAGTGGTAAGATCGTTGAGTATGCGGGTAGGATCCATTGAGAGCGTTTTTGTTTCATAAGCTTCGACCCGGGTAACTTCGGCGCCTGCGGCCTCAAGACTGTTCTGCAATGTCGGGGCTGCCAAGTTCCCGGCTGGGAAGAGGACGGATACACCAGCCAAGGGATAGGATTTTTTGATTTCTTTAGCGAGATCCGCACTGCCGCCGACGCCAATTACATCGGTCCGCCATTGACGCTTGCTGAGTGCCTCAGCGGTTCTGCTTCCGACGGCTGCGACTCGTATTCCTGTGGGCTGAACAGGTATCATGCTGAGAACTGATGTGACACTGTGCTGACTTGTAAAGACGATCCAGTTGTAGGACTCGATCGATCCCAGTGCGGTCTTGAGCACATCGGGATCGGAGGTGCCCTTTATCTCGATAGTAGGCCAATGCACTACTTCGGCACCCTCCGCAGCTAATAGGGGTGCTAGAGACCTATCGTCTATCGAGCGAGTTACCGCAACGACTTTACCCGATAAGCGTGTCATTGTCCTTCTTCCCGAGGTGGAATGCCAGCCCAAAGGGTGTCGGCTAGTGTGTTGACACCCAGGGAAGACGCGATTTCTTCCGCTATCGCGTTTCCGAGCCCTTCGGGGTCGGCGAGGTTTCCTTCTAGCTCGTTCCGGATTAGCCCTTGAGGTGTTGCAACTGCTGAATGAAGAACCACCGAGACGTCTTCAGGAGCATCTGTCTCTAGCTGACTTAACGCCGCATGAACGCCAAGTGGCGCCTGGCAGCCGGCCTGCAGCTTTCGGAGAACTGCGCGCTCCGCGCGAACGGCTGCGTGAGAGACCGGGTGATCGAGCAAGACGATTTTGTCGCAAACCAGGGTATCGCTCGTTCGGCATTGAAGCGCTAGTGCTCCTTGGCCTGCAGCGGGTACCAAATCTGCGGGGTCAAAGATTAGATCTGCACGATCGAGCATTCCAAGTCGGGAAAGCCCAGCTGCGGCCAGTACTGCCCCATCGAAGTGCCCGTCGTCTACAGCAGCAACTCGAGTAGGGACATTGCCCCGCTGGTCCACCACCGTCCAATTAGGTCGCAAAACGGCGAGGATTCCTCTGCGACGAGGACTCGATGTCCCAACGCGGAAGGGAGAGTCCAGAGCTGATGAGTCTGCACTAACTGCTCCTGGCGTGTTTCCGCTGGTGACTACCACGTCCCTAGGGTCCTCGCGTTCCGGAACTGCAACGATCGAGAGGCCATCCGGGAGGCGCGTTGCTAGGTCTTTGCAAGAGTGGACGGCGACATCGATGTCATTGTTCAGCAGCGCGGACTCAATCTCCTTGGTGAAGAAAGAGGAGCCTAGGTGCGGACCGAGCGGTGCGTCACGGATGCGATCTCCCAAGGTTGTGATTTCGACAATCGTGGTTTCGACATCCAATGACGCTAGCGCCGATGAAACCCATTCAGCTTGAGCGAGTGCGAGCCGGGAGTTACGGGTCCCAATCCTTATTGAGGACACGGGTGTTCGTCAGTCCTTCGCACGCCGAGATGCGGTTTCTCCCATCTCATCAGGGGAGGAGTCAAGAAGTTCCAGGCCACTATCGTTGGAAACGTTTTCTGACGGCAGTTCGATCTCGGGCTGGCGGAGCAGGGCACGAGCTATAGCACCAGCAATGAGGCGAACGTCTTTTCGTTCTCCGTCACTCCGGCCGCGAGTAAGGCGTTCCGCTTCATCATAGGCCAATTCGAGGAGCTGACATGAGTGTGCGGAGCGGAGGAGTTTTTGGCCTTCGTCAGTCGAAAGATCGGCGGAGCGGAGGGCCACTGTTGGTTGGTGAAGGAGGGTACGGGCGAGAGATCGGGCGATTAGAAGGATCTCTTCTTTCTCGGTGTCACTCTTACCGCGGGTCACCCGTTCCGCTTCATCATTAGCCAGCTTGAGTACATGACTCCGAAGTGCCGTGAGGACTTCGACGCTGTCGCGCGACCTGAACCACTCTTCAAAATGGTTGACACCTTCTAGCACAATCGCCTCGGCCTTGGGCGTTTGTTCCAGCCTTGCTGCTTTAGCTGACTCGACCTGTTTCGCCACAGCATCGAGGTCGAATACTCGGACGCCCGGGAGTTTTGCGACATCGGGATGAACGTTGCGCGGATGTGCTAGATCAATAAACCAGAGTGGCTTCTCCTTCCGAGAGGACAAGACGGACTCAGGGGTGATTAGGTGATGTGAATCACCTGCTGCACCGACGACGAGATCCGCCTTAGCGATCTCCACAGCAAGTTCGGAGAGTGGCACGGCTGTGGCCCCTAGTGAAGAGGCTACTGCATGTGCTGTCTCAAGCGTGCGGTTAGCTATGACGATCCTGCCGACGCCCCGCTTGGCTAGCAGGCGGCCGACAAGTGAACCAGTATCACCGGCCCCAACGATTAGTACAGATGCTCGGTCTAGGTCGGGTATCTCTGAGTACACTAGCTTTAAGCTGGCTCCCGCCAGAGAGGCTGCGCCGTGCCCGATTTTCGTCTCGGAACGAACTCGTTTTCCCGTTAACAGCGCTACTTCGAACAGTCGATGCAGCACGGTACCTTTAGCGAGCGAGCCCCTGGGATCGTGGGCGGCGCTCCGCACCTGGCCGAGAATCTGAGCTTCCCCATGGACGACTGAGTCTAGGCCCGCAGATACTCTCAGCAGGTGCTGAATCGCCTCTCGACCCTGAAGCTGAAACGTATTGTTGCTAAGGTCGGTTCGGTCGAAGCCGGTTTGCATGGCCACTAAGCGATTTAGGGTCTGGGCTGCTCGAACCGGTCGATCAGATACACCGTAAAGTTCTAGGCGCCCGCATGTAACGAGTGGTAGAGCTTCAATGAGTAGGTCGCTCCGCAGAAGCACTGGCGTAAGAGCGTCGAGGATCTCAGACGGTTCTAGGTGGAGGTGTTCCCTGGCTTCGGCCGACGCGACTGCGTGACTCGTGCCAACAACGAAGACCCCCGGAGCCGACATATTTAGCCTGTTACCCCCGCGACTATATCTGCCCACGTTGCTATGTCTGTGAGCACTCCCGTGTGCAGTGGTGTGTCCTCCTTGGTATAGCGACGCGCTTCGGTATCGCGGAGATCGTACACGAGCTTCGAGAACATTTCGAGATCGTCGGTCTCATATGTGACGACGAACTCTTGGTCCTGAAGACCGAAAGAATAGAGAAGCAATTGTTTGATTTCTCGGTATTGCTTTCCGATTCGGATGTGCTCGTTCATCATCCCTTGACGAGTTTCGCGTCCGAAGAGGTACCAGTCCGCTGTCTTAGTGAAAGGGTACATGACTAGGTAAGGCTGTCGAGCGTTGTCGTCGTACGGATCGATCTCTTGGGCTGACTTGGCACGGCTGTACTGGGATGGTCGAGTCATGCCCCAGAGCACATCCGACGGCTGAAAGTAGGCGCGGTAGAGGTTCTCGGAGGCTGCTCGTTGTTTAAAGAATACTCCGGGCTTCGCCGGGTCACCCGCATCCGCTGTGCTCCAGACTAGGACTTCGCTGGAGGTCTCGATCCCTTGAGTCACGTACAGGTGTGCGCGGTCCGCAGAGTCTTGAAGCAACTCGAACCATGCTCTTGCCGCTACCGAACGGGCTTTGGGTTCGAGAGCCCAAAAGGCCGCTGTGCAATGATAGGTGACGAAGTGCCCGAGGATTGGGGTTTCTTCTTCGTCATTCATGCTTGTGGTCTCATTCATATGTTTCTTCGAAGTGTTGGCTAGTGATTAGCGGTAGTTGCGTCTTACGGTCATCCCTCTGCAAGCCAGCGAGCCGCATCTAGGGCGTGGTAGGTGATCACGAGATCGGCACCTGCTCTTCGGAAAGCGAGCAGTGTTTCTAGGACAACGGCCCGTTCGTCGAGCCAGCCATTTGCTGCTGCGGCCTTAACCATGCTGTATTCGCCACTGACGTTGTAAGCAACAAGAGGCATCGCCGGGAATGCTTCTCGCGAGCGACGCACCACATCAAGGTAGGCAAGTCCGGGTTTCACCATGATCAGGTCTGCTCCCTCAGTCACGTCGGCTGCGTGTTCACGTTCAGCTTCGCGTCCATTGGCGGGATCCATCTGATGACTACGGCGGTCTCCGAATGTGGGGCTTCCGTCTGCGGCCTCTCTGAAGGGGCCGTAGTATGCCGAAGCATATTTTACCGAATACGAGAGGATTGGAATATTAATGAAGCCAGTCGCATCTAGTGCGGTCCGTATCGCAGCAACTTGGCCATCCATCATCGCTGACGGGGCGACGATGTCTGCACCGGCCTCGGCATGAGATATGGCAGTCTCGGCTAAGCGTGACAGAGACGCATCGTTGATGATCGTCCCGTCTTCGTCTACGATCCCGCAATGGCCATGGTCAGTGTACTCACAAAGACAGACGTCGGTAATGACAACACCTTCGAAACCATTATTTCGGATAGTTCTGATCGCCCGCTGAATGATCCCATCTTTGGCGGATGCCTGCTGTCCTTCGGGGTTCTTCTCCGCAGGGATCCCAAAGAGTATGATGGCTCCTACTCCGACCGCTTCAGCCGACTCGACAATCTCCGGCACTCGCTCGATTGGCCAGCGATAGACACCGGGCATAGACCCAATCTCAACAACCTCTCCGTCGACCTCAGAAACGAAGATCGGTAATACAAGATCTGCCGGGGTGAGAGTCGCCTCGCGGACGAGTTGTCTCACCCCTTCAGACCTGCGTGTCCGACGAAGTCGGGCGGAGATCTGCATAGAGGGAT
>DLTN01000124.1 GCA_002500925.1 Gemmatimonadales bacterium UBA7835
GGGGTGCGTCGTCCGCCATTGGCGGACCGGTGATCGCCGATTTTCATGCTTAAGAAGAGCTTGGTTGTGGCCACCGGCCCCTTATCAGGCCGGTAGCCACCCGCTTGGCCTATTAGTTGCCGCTTACGACCGTAAAAGTGACGGTGTCAACCACCCAAGGCTGGAGTGGCACGTGCACTCCGTCCGCTACGACCGCGATCATGGTGTAATCGCCAGGTTCCACATCCTCGAAGGTGAATGTCGCGGATGCATCGCCCATGTGCACGATGCTCCCTGGAACAGTCGGGACAGGTTGATCGGCGGGGGTGAGTTCTGCGTTCAGGTACAGGTGGTGGTGTCCTGTTCCTTCTGTCAGATCACCCGCCGGCAAGATTGGCACAGTCGATGAAAGATTGACGTTGATTTGTGTGCCACTGATCTGAGCACCATTCATTGGTGTGACGATCGTGACTGAAGCGCTTTCGACCTCTTCCATCGAATTTTCAACCGCATCGGTATCACTTCCAGAACCACAAGCGATGAGGGATAGGGGCAGGGCAAGCGCTATGAGAGCTTTCTTCATGATGATTCTCGGCAGGGTCCACGAACTGAATCAGAAAAGGAAGGGAAAAGAACCAGCCCGTTCAGGCAAGCACACACTCCGCGATGATAGTCAGATTAATCGTATCGCTCTTCTGCTGGTGGACCGTTTTCTTGCTCTTCTTGGTCGTCAGATTTCTCGGGTGGACGAGGACGGTTCATCCGCAGTGTGACGCCACCGAAGAAAAGAGAGCCCGATCGGTTTATGGTGTGATCACCATCATAGAGATAGTCTGTGATCGCCTGGTCCCAAGACAAACCAGCCTTGCCCATCAACTCCATCCACGGTCCGTAGGCGGTTTCGTCCGGCGCCTCAGTAATTCCGCTCCAGATAGTGACATCCGGATCATAGCCACTCCCGTTACCGCTCGATCCCTTGAGCGGCATTTCGATTAGCACGCTGTCAGTCATTGGGAGATTGTAGACATCGGGGTCATAGCGTGCGCCATAGCGCTCATAGCGTGCATAGGCTCGCTGATTGAGGTCGTGGACATCACGGTTTGAATTAATGCCGCGAGTTATGTATTCCCGGATTGTGAATGCGGCGTCTTTGTGCCTTGGATATTCAGGGCTGTCCACATATCCGAAGCCGGGCATGAACCAACCTTTATTGAACCCCCAATTCCTCTCGGTTACTCGACCTCGACGGACGAGTCCACTGAACTCGGAAAAGAGCTGCACCACTTGATGGGAGGGATAGCCGTGCGGGTTGAGGAAAATGTCTGGCAACCAGGTCTTCCACAGTCGATCGCGGACTGTGGATTCTGGATAGATCGGATGGTCGGCTTCACCCCCTGAAGTTGCATCTTGCCCCAGGGGACCGAGATAACCGGCGTGCAAGATGTAGTCCGGGGTTATGCGATAGAGGTCGTAAGCGGTCTGCGCCCCGTCTGGGTTTAAAAAAGGATGGATGACTACGTTGACGTCTCTGAGTCTGAGGCTCTGATCGGGGTCGGTGAGCAGAAGCTCAGCATGGCGGAGCACATGACTGGTAGACGAGACCTCATTTGCGTGCTGTCTCGCTGAGAAGATTACAGTTGGCTTGAACGTTGTTGCCTTTGTGTGAGACCAGTGACTCGCCCTGATTTCGGGCATAAGATCCATCGCCCAAATATCCCTGCCGAGGTAGCTACGTCCTGCACGATACATTGTCGCTTCTGGAAACGCCTCTGCCATTTTGGCAAGCATTTCATCCCCCTCAGCAGGAGGTATGGGAGTATTCCATTGCACGATCCGATCGCCTTCATAGCTCCACGTTTCAGGAAGCAGTGTCCGCCAATCGGGCAGAGCCAAGGGTGTGCCGTTTGGTCTGATAAAGGCCGTCCTTCGAGATTCGGGATCCTGTTCATGAGTCCATTCGGCCCATAGCTCAATGGTCCCCAGGTCCTTCCATGCTAGCTCCGATTGGTACATTCCAGCTTCCCGGAGTGCCTCGATCTCTCCTGCAACGCCCGCAACCATCTCGGCCGATACCATGCGTTCATCGACTGACTGTTCCCTGGCTACCATGATCAGGCTGTCGCGCATGTCGCGGTCCGTATCGACGGGCACTCGAAGTGCTAGGTGAGATACGCCGGACTGGCCCGCTTTGACTCTCGCCATCCGTGCGGATGGTCTGGCTAAGCTGGTTTTTGGGATATCAAGTCGCTCCTGTCCATGTTTCCCGTCTGTTGTTTCGTATGAAACGACTATGGCCGGTCGTGATGTGGCGAAGCCGGTAACGCTGATTTTGGCCGTCGGTGCCGTCCCGTCTCCTTTTGGACGCATTACAGGAACAATTCGTCCTGGGAATTGGATTCCTTGGCCTCTAGAGTTGCGACCTAGCATGTCGAAGAACTCAATCGTGCCGAAGTAGATCTCCTCATGGAGGGCGTCCATCGGCGCGTGAATCTCGTTGTCCACACCCAGCCTGAAATCTGGTTCACTCATTTCGAGTTCGACGATCAGTTCACCAAAGAAGGGGGAGTCCGAGCTGCCCCCGCGTGGAAGCCCGTCGTGCAAGTCCATCACGTGATCGTACATCCTAGGTAGGACCGTAGCTTGGAAGTGGTCCCAGAACGTTTCTGGGTCTGTTGCAATCCGCTGATCTACGAGGATGTCTCCTTCTGCTTGGGCCCTAAGCCATCCAGTGGTTACCCGCACCTTTTCATAGTCCTCGAAGCGGTCAAAGTACGGTCGCATTACGTAGTGAGGCTCGAATATCTCAGATAGAATTTCAGAGCCTTCACGGTCTGTGACTCGCACGGTGTATATGGGTCCTTCCATCACCTCTTCAAAGCTTATTTGGTCTAGTTCCAATCCAAGATCTCTCGCTAGGACTTCATCTATTGGGAAGATCTCATGTAGCCAACGCACCGGTGTATGGATGGCCTGCTGAGGCCATTCTTCCGGAGGGTCGTTCCGGAGAAACGAGATCTCGATCTCACCAATCTCCTGGCCTTCGATACGAGGTCGGATGACGTCATAAAGCCAGGAGTAACCCTGCTTGAAGGCGGAGAGAATCACGACTTCAGTGCCGTCGGGGTTCGCGCCGGCTTCAATGAGCGCTGCGTGGGTCTCATTGGCGAGACGCGTACGAACTTCAGGTGGCTCACTCAATCGAGCTTCGATCCTCACTGACCGACCATTCGCACTTGGGTACACATGGTTGCTCATCAGTGCGTGGAAACGAGCCACTTCCGAAGGGAAAGTTATTGCTTCCTCGTAGATTTTCGTGCTGGCGTTCAGGACGTCTCGATTGTCTATCTGAACCTCGACCTGATCAGTACCAAAGATGTTGATAGCTCTTGATTCGACCCATCCATCTAACCCTTCGGCTGCTTTTTCGACTGACATTAGGACGTTTGCTGCCACGATGTCCTCATCCTGGAGCGCCTGACCAATGCGGTTGAGCTTGTACATGCCCGTGGCTGCCTGACCTAAGGGTGTATGACCGGAGAGGGCGTCCCATAGCTCGCGTTCCACGTCATTGACGGTTGGCCTGTCCTTGCCCCGTTCGCCCAAATGCGGGAAGCCCATTGCCACTTGATGGAGCGCTCGCTCAGCTCCAGCATCGTCACCTCCGGTGATGACTACGGCGGATTTAGAACCAAAGGCATCAGGAACGATTTGGATTAATCCTCCGCCAGTCTCAATCGCGTTGAGATCAATCCGCCCGTCTTCGGATAACTGGTCGGTCAGGTGGTTTCCTTTTCCGGCTAGGATCATAGTCGGTCTGGACTCAGGGTTCTCTATCGATCCTGAGGGGTGCACTAGGGGGACGGTAAGCCCGGTCGACTCGAGGCCGAGTCTCGCCCCCAGTTCAGGTAGCCCTGTTAATCCGCTCATTCCGGGTACGAGGACCGCATCGACGCGATTGGGAATTGGGCTTCCTCCAAGCAGGCCTTCAGCTGTATATAGGTTCGAGAGGTCCAGGTTGTCCTTCGCTCCGGTACCCGGACGTGCCGAAATGGGGCCTGGCCGGTCGGGTGCCGCTCTGCCGGGCAGACGCATTGCCGGCCCTCCTGAAATGCGGACTTCTACGCTTGCAAGACCGGGATAATCCAAGGGATTGGATGCGCTCGGGGAATGCTCATCCTCGGTCGAGTCTGATTCCTTCCTGTAGCCTGTTGGTGAGACGCCGTCGATCGTAGTTAAAAAGTCGAAGGCGTTCGCTGCTGCCAAAGGATCGTCGGTGGTTACGTCGACGATCAAGCGTGTTATCCCGTCCTGGTTATTTCGCGCGCGAGCCTGGGAGATTCGGATCGATGTATCGTTAAGATCCTCGACCTGAAGCGCAGCTTCCAGATCTTCACGGACCTGAGACAACGGAGCAGTTGAAAGGGTGCGTGTGTGCGGGAGCACCCCGGAGAAGAGCCGCGCCGCAGCAAGGAGGCCATCGTCATCGCCTCCTATCACGAGCACCCAGACACGATCGTCCGACTCCACTACGGCTACGGCACCTTCGCCTGAATCGAGTGACGTTGGATCCAATCCCGGTGTGGTTATGCCTGCTATGGAAAGTCCGCTGCGGCCAATAACGATTGGGATCAGTCCGCCGTCTCCTCGAGACATCGGCAGGTCCATAGCCATCGTTTCGAACCCTAGTCGTGAAGAGATTTCGGCTCCGGCAGCTATCTCCGCTGTAGACGGTGTAGCTCCCATGACGAGTGACGCCTGCACAAAATCTGGAATTGAGTCTCCGTTAGTGTCGGCCACCATCTGACCCAGCTCGAAGATTTTCACTAGGTCGCCACTCTTTGTCTCATCTTGGGCCAGCCCTGCTATTGGGAAGCTTAAGCTGCCGGCGATAAGGATGAGGCATAGCCTGGTGATGAGGGGCCCCGGATAGGATCGGAGGTGCGGTGAAGACGTCATGTGAGACATCCTAGGTGTTAACTGTAGAACGTTGGACGGTGAAGCTATGTGGGCTCTGACCGGCCTACAACGCGCCCTGCTTTCTGCGCACTTATGCGCCGAAGTCTAGAGCAACGTCAAGCGAGGGTGAGGAGTGGGTGATCCCGCCGATTGAGATCAGGTCGACTCCTGACTCCGCGACTTCTCGCACTGTGTCTGCTGTTATCCCCCCAGAAGCTTCAAGAAGGACGCGCCCGTCCGCTATCTCGACAGCCGCTCTCATTGCTGAGGGTGCCATGTTATCCAGCATCACAATGTCAGCGCCCGCCTTGATCACCTCCTCGAGTTCCTCGAGCCTCTCGATCTCAACTTCGACAGTGATCTCTTCACCAACGCGGGTACGCGCCCGGCGGACAGCTTCGGCAGGAGAGCCTACCGCTTCTATGTGGTTGTCCTTGATCAGGACTTGATCGAATAGCCCCATCCGATGATTTGCTCCACCGCCGGCGACTACGGCCATCTTCTGTAACTCCCGGAGAAGAGGGACTGTCTTCCGTGTATCTATGATCTTTGCGCCGGTGCCTCGAACTCGGTCGACTAGTATCCGGGTTGCTGTTGCTACGCCACTCAGCTGGCCGAGCAGGTTCAGTGCCAGCCTCTCTGCAGAGAGGATGCTTCTCGCGTCCCCACTGATTGTCGCTAGTTGGGTGCCTGCTGATACAGTGTCACCGTCTTTGACTAAGGCGCCGATTTCAGCGTGACCATCGACGAGTTCGAAACAGCGAAGTGCTACTGCCAAGCCTGAGATACAACCGTCCTGTCTTGCTACTAAGTGGGCTGTGGCTTGGGATCCCTCAGCAATGGTAGCCTCAGAGGTGATGTCGCCGAATTCTCCGAGATCTTCGGCTAGTGCCGCCGAAAGGAAGCCGTCAAGGTCGATGATTTGAGGAGTTGGAGGTCAGCGTTGGTAGAATTTCCCGCGAATCAGACCTGAACCGCGAGCATACGCTCGACGGCTTCACGTGCTCGACCAGCGATCCCAGGAGCGATCGTGACCTCGTTCTTCATGTCACGCAATGCATCTCTGATATTTTCAAGGTTGATGCGTTTCATATGCGGACAGAGGTTGCAAGGTCGTAGAAATTCAGTCTGGGGAGATTCGGCGGCGACATTGTCACTCATTGAACATTCGGTAACCATAACGACTTGACGGGGTCGCTCGTTTTTTACCCAATTTATCATTCCGGCAGTAGACCCTACGAAGTCAGCCTCCTGCAAGACGTCGGGCGGACATTCTGGATGCGCGATGATCTGGATTCCCGGATTCAGGTTTCGATATCCCTGAAGTTCCTCGGCCGTGAAACGCTCGTGAACCTCGCACGAACCTTCCCATAAGATGATCTCGATCTCGGTCTGTGTTGCTACCCACCGACCGAGGTACTGATCTGGAAGGAAAATCACACGATCCACACCAAGCGATTCAACTACTTGAACCGCGTTTCCTGACGTGCAACAGATATCAGATTCCGCCTTCACTTCTGCCGAGGTGTTCACGTATGTGACCACGGGAACACCGGGGTATCGCTCTTTCAGTAGCCGCACGTCAGCGCCGGTTATCGCATCCGCTAGAGAGCACCCAGCTTGAGTATCGGGTATGAGAACTGTCTTTTCTTCGTTCGCGATTTTGGCTGTTTCAGCCATAAAGTGGACGCCCGCGACCAAAATTACGTCGGCTTCCGTCTCAGAGGCCATCCTGGCTAGGGCTAGCGAATCACCTCTAAGATCAGAGACGCCATGGAAGATGTCTGGTGTCATATAATTGTGCGCCAAGATCGCTGCGTTGCGCGCGAGCTTGAGCTCCTCGATCTCTTCGATGATCGGGCTAATAGCCGCGATCTCGGGGTCGGGGAGGATGCCACGCAGGCGCTCTGCGGGGCTTATCTGGATCGATGTAGGATTCAAGACGGTCACAAATTCAATACGAAACCGGGCTACAACTCTACGAAACACCCTTAGTGAAGCAATACACCGCTGCAGCCCTGAAGATCGGCTAAGATCGCGTCCGGCGCCATCTTCTTGTTCTTGTAGTTAAGGCCTTTACTAAAGTCAGCTCACGGGTGGGTCGTCATGCGTCCCCCACTTCTCCCACCATTTCCGAAGATAGAGTTGAGTCCTCATGAAGTTGGAAGGACGAGAACTAGTTCCATGCCATTCTCCCTGAAAACGGACCATGACTGTTGGCACGCCGATGTAATGAAGCGCTTGATAGTACTCCTCGGTTTGGCCCATCGGTGTTCGAAGATCAAGCTCACCGGTCATCAACATGGTCGGGGTCGTTACGTTGCCAACATAGAAAATCGACGAGCGGTCGATCCACTCGGTTGGGTCCTCCCAGAAAGGTGTTTCGAACGTTCTTGTGTAGCTGATGGCATCTGATGTTCCCATAGCGGACATCCAGTTCACGATCGGACAATTCGCTGAGGCTGCAGTGAAACGATCTGTGTTGCCCACGATATAGGTCGTCAGTATTCCTCCTCCTGAACAGCCATAGACGAATAGATTGTCTCGATCTATGTACCCGGTTTCCAGCATGTGATCGACACCCCGCATGAGATCCTGCATGTCAATGCCTGGGTAATCGTGCTGAATCGCATTTGCGAATTCGGTGCCATATCCGGTCGAGCCTCGAGGATTCGTATAAAGCACCACATAGTCGTTTGCTGCGTGCTCTTGGAAGGAAAAGTTGAAGCCCCCGTTATACATGCTGTGAGGACCTCCGTGGATTGCGAGCATGAGCGGGTACTGACGCAGCGAGTCAAAATCTGGCGGTTTCACGATCCATCCTTGGATGTCGAACGGTTCAGATCGGTACCATACCTCCTCGACTTCACCGAGTGTCACGTTATGTAGGATATCATCGTTGACTCTGGTGAGCCTTATTGTCTCTTCAGGGTTGCTAAGGTTCCAACGGTATAGATCTCCCGGCTCGTGAGCACTCGCGATGGTGCCGACTGCTGTGCCGTCATCCGAAAATGATGACAGAGTGACGAGGCTCGTACCATCCGTAATTTGCTCGACCCCTCCTTGGGTCGATACAGAGTGCAGGCTTCGGTAACCTTCACGAGAAACACTGAAATACAGGCCGCTCCCGTCGGGAGCCCACATAAGGCCACTAGACTGCCGGTCGTAGCCCCTTGAGATGCTTCGCTTCTCAGATCCGTCCCGGTTCATCAGGTGGATTTGGGAGTTACGGTAGGTGTCATCGTGCTCGTCACCTGAGATATATGCGATGAGTGATCCATCTGGTGACGGCACAGGAGAAGTGTCTGCCCCGCGCTCTTCTGTCAGCCTGCGGGTAGATCCATTAGAGATATCGACAGCGTAGATGTCGGACTCCTGCCAATGCTCTGGTGAATCCCAGTCCTCAGTTCTGTAGGAGGTGACATAGATCTCGTTTCCGTCTGGACTCCAAGCTACACCGTTGTGATTCCAGTCGCCGCTGCTTAGCTGGCGGGCTGTCCCCCCCTCGGCGGGGACTACAAAAAGGTGAGTCCATCCTGTGTCGACGTAACCACTACGATCACGCTTGTATCCGGCACGTTCTACGATTTTTGGTCCGGGTGTCCACGCCGCTCCACTAGGTCCAGCAGGAAGGTTCACACCGGCAAAGTCCGGTCGAGTGTCGACGCGACTGGTAAAGGCGATCGAGTTTCCATCCGGGGACCAGCGAACGTTACTCGGTCCGTTTTCGAGACGGGTGATCTGTGAAGTAGACCCTTCTGCGTCCATCCAACGGACATGGATCTGGGTTCCACCTGGCTCGCCCGGGGCGGTGAAGAGAATGCGGGTGCCGTCGGGTGACCACTGGACTCCACTTCCTTTTAGAAGGCTCCGGTTTTTAGAACCGTCTGCATTCATTATCCAGATTGAGGACTCTCGGCGGTCGTTGATCATGTCAAACCAAGAACGCGTGTAAACAACCTCAGAACCATCAGGAGAGATTTGTGGCCCAGACACGGTCTCCATGTCCATGTAGTTCTCTAGGGAAAGCCGCAACGTCTCTTGGGCGGTCATGGGCCCCGCCAATGCTGTTGTGAGCGAGGCAAGGAGACCTAGTCGGATCCGGATAGGTTTGACACTGGACACAGTCATGGTTTCTACCTCAGTCCGTCAGCCTTTTTGGCCTGGCCAGGGGGGGTGATGCTGCCCCCCATTTGTGGGATTCGACAACGAACTCAAAATGATGAATCTCATCGGTGAAAGACAAGATACGTATCACTTGAGGCGAGAACCATTTGATGGCCTGTTGATACAAGACCAAGAAACGGCTCCTTAAGCATAGTTCCGGCGAGTGGTCACGTGCCTTCTCGGGAAAATCTCATATCGTACACTCTTCCTATACTCAATGAGAGCCCAATGATTTCGCCGGCCTCATCTCGGCGGAATCGGACCATTCGTCCCCCTGAACGAAATCCGTCTCCGTAAACAGGGTGCACCTCGAACCTGTTATTGGGTCTTTGCCAGATTTCTAATCCGTCCTGGGTGGCTTTGACCCTGTAGATCGTTTCTGCTTCCTCGCTTCTATAATCGCCTTCGAATTCGTTGAGTTCCGATGGATTGGGTGCCCACGTTGCAACTTTCTCGAAGCTGCGCTCGGAGTACTGCCAGTCTTCGACTTCGAATCCGATGACCTTACCGGCTCTGCGCTCGAAGATGTAGCGACGATCTCCATTTCCAACTTGGAACTCTGAACCGGATAAAGGGAGCAGTGCTGTCGCTCCCGAATAAAGCACTCCGTTTCGACTCGTTATCCGCATGGGAAGACCCGTCATGGGCTCGCGGTAAAGTCCGACAAATGGCTCCAGATTGAAAGCGGCAGATTCGGCTCTATAGTTTGGCGTGTTTGGGTCCTTGATAGCGTTACCGAGGAACGCGCGTGCGATGCTTTGTCCGGTAACTCCAGTCGATACATTAGATGCGTTACAGAGCATGGCTACAGATATGCCCTGTTCAGGGAATCGACCCAGGAATGCTCTGTATCCAGCGGTCGATCCCGTATGGGTAACGGCCTGAACGTCCCCGAGCGATGATAGCATCAGGCCGCCGGCATAATTGATCTCAGAGCCATCGCGCAGGACCCCGGGCTTGTGCATGAGTGTCACGAAATCCTGTCCCCAAGGACCACCTGTCGTGAGCACTTGGTTCCAAATGCCTAGGTCCCCGACCGTCGTCAGTATGCCTCCGTTTCCATGGACGTACTCCACTGGACGGTTGATCTCCCAACTGTTTTCTGTCCGGTTGTAAGCAGAAGAGCGGCCACGAATGATACGACGGTGACTGTCGCGCCACTGTGTATTTACCATGCCGGCTGGTTCGAACAGATGAGTTTTTGAAAACTCGGCGAACGACGCTCCACTGGCACGGTCTATTACGATGGCGAGCAGGTTGTATCCGCTGTTGCTGTATGAGTATTCGGTTCCCGGCTCGAAGTTGAGCTGGGTTTGGCGACTGAGAATGTCTAGTACGTCGTCATGATCGTGTGCGCGATTCTCACGTCCCCAGCCCGATATCGAAGCAATGCTTCCCCAGTCGCGCAGGCCACTGGTGTGAGTCATGAGATGATGCAGTGTGATCCTTTTTCCGTAGTCTGGAATTTCAGGAACCCATCGCCGCACATCGTCCTCTAGCGAGAGCACCCCGTCGAGAACTAGAAGGACGACTGCTGCAGCGGCGAACTGCTTCGATACTGAACCTCCTTCGAAGATTGTCTCTGGCGTATTCGGGATGTCCCACTCCAGGTCAGCCATACCGTATGCGCGCTCGAATAGTGTCTCACCGTTTTGTGTGACCCCGACCGAGCATCCTGGAGACATTTCCGAGTCCCACTGAGAAAAGATGTCATCAACACGCGACTGGATCGACGAGTCGACTTGAGTAAGTACAGGGGCAGGAACTACCGCTATTGCAGCAGTAGCGAATGCGATCTTGATGAGGTGTCGCGGGCTAGGCTTCGTCATTTTGGTCACTCGGTTACGGGAGTGTCTCCTCCCCCATCTCGCAGGTGAACGTCGAGCCATGCGGTCCAGCGGGCCCAAAGGTCGAGGATCGTTCGGCGGCTGGCCGGGCCATGATCCTCATACGGGTAGAGATACATTGAGGCGTCTTTTCCAAGCCCGTTCAGGGCGTGGAACATACGAGGTGCGTGGTCCAGTGCCGTACCCACGTTCTGATCTATCATGCCATGATAGATCAGCAGGGCCCCGGTCATGTTGTTTGCATGGAAGAACGGTGACATTGAGGTGTAGACGTCTTTGGCGTCCCAAAAAATACGCCTTTCGCTCTGGAACATCAGCGGAGTGAGCGTGCGGTTGAAGTTTCCGTCTCCAGCTATGCCCGCTTTGAAAAATGGAGTGTGCACCATTGCGTTAGCGGTAGAGAACGATCCGTACGAGTGGCCTCCGATACCAAGCTTCTGTCGGTCGATGAGCTGACGTCGATCCAGTTCGTCGATCACAGCTGCGAGATTATTCCTCAGATCATGCTCGTAGTTGTTGTTCATCTGACCGGATTTCCCGACTATTGGCGCGTCTGGTTCCACCACTGCGTAACCGAGTTGGACTAGGTACTGCATTGAGCGAGTACCAAAGTTTGGAAACGCATTTTTGTTGTAGGTTCGCCCACGCTCGTCATAGCTCTCTTGGTCAGTGTACTCGCGGGGATAGAACCAGAACATTGCTGGTAGGCGCGTGCCCTCCTGGTAACCTGGAGGAAGGGTCACGTTGACCAAGAAACGGAAGCCATCCGGGCGCTCTACCGTGAAGCGTTGTCTTGGGGCGTTTGTCATTTCTGGGGTGTAATCGACGTTTTTCGTTAGTTGAGTCATACTGCCGTCTTCGACCCGATGGGACTGCGCGATCTCGGTTGGCGATTCTCGTGACACCACAAAAGACCCGGCGTCGGCGTCGAGGATTGATACGACCCTAACGTATTCGCCGTCATTTCCTGCTTCGAAGATCCGTGTCTTGTCTCCGGTTCGGATTTCGACTCGATCTATGAAGTTTCTCGGGCTCTCAACCATTGGGTCTTCGTTGTACTCGTTTCCGAAGAGGAAGACCGATGAACCGTCAGCGGATGTCTCGACGATTTGAGCCTCGCTTCCCCCACCGCCGAAGCGACCAATGTTAGGCACGCGACCACTTCCGTTAACCAGTGAGCCGGGATTCCCGTAAAAGTCGTCCGATTCATACTCGGCGATCGTGTATTGTGTCTCTGCATCAGCTAGGTCGACAGCGTAGTGTTTGATCTTTCCAGTGGGAGCATTCCGACCTGATCCGCCACCACGGGGACTCTCTGTTACGAAGAGCATCGAATGATCGGCATTGAAGAGGTGAGAAGACATGCGAGAGCTCGTCTCGTATACGACCGATAGAGAAGAACCGTCGAACGGTGGAGCCCACAGCATTACCCTGTCTGAGCTTCCATTACGTTCTTCTTCTCCTTCTTCAGCTGCCGCTTCCTGCAGGAACGTTAGCCCCGCTCCGTCAGCTCTCCATGTTAAGTTGCGGCGATCCGGCTCATCAGACTCGCCACCCACCCCAGGGGCCGTCGGCAGGTTACCATCAAGTCCTGTTTGTGTGTCTTCGTCTGCTAGTTCAACTAAGGATGCCCCACTTCGGTCCCATACCTGCTCGACGTGACCGAAGGAACGAACAGGAACGACGTAACTGAAAGGCTTTTTCATGATTTCGACACGGGCATGCTGTCCGGTCGGCGAGAAGTCGAAACTAGTGATCATTGCAGGATCACCGATCTTGGTGACTTCGCGGTTGTCGTGAGCGATGACCGCCAGTTGTCCGGTTGCGTGCCACTCAAGAAGCTCTTCGTCGTATGGCGTTGCCATAAGGCTCGCATACGTTCGAAGCATGTTCTCTCCCTCTTCGGTTTGCTTCACCTGCGGACCTGAAGGAATACGTGAAGGAAGAGGACGAGTAATGCGCTGATCTGGAACTAAAATGGTAGCGATTTCTTTTCCATCGTTTGTCCATTCGAAACCCGTAACCATCGTTGCAAGAACCGGCTGGTCAGTGATTCTTTGACTACTCCCATTATTTGGATTTGCGACGTAGATATGGGTTTCGTCATCGGTATGAACGTAGAAGGCGAGGTGCCCTCCGTCCGGTGACCATGTGGTGTTCGATATGCGCGCTCCACTTGGCACGGTCACCTCCGTTACCGAGCCATCCGAAGCCGACATTACGTTGACGCCGATGCTTGAACGGATCGTGAGGTTACGATGCCTGTTAGCCGAATAGTCGATGAACACTCCGCCGAGTTCGTCGAAGTCCTTAGAGAAGCGATCCATCGTGACGGGCCCGTCGCCGATCTCATGGAAGAACCACTTCTTGTCGGGACTAACGTTTGTCAGTGTCACGTTGAGATATCGTGGGGCGAGAACCATCTCAGCGATGTCATTAGTAGGGGCCACAAAATTCTTGTCCGCTAGAACAGCTTGCGGGTCGATCGACTGTCCGACGACGGCAGAAGCCGAGGCGCTCATGACTACGGCGGCAGTTGCGCCCATTCTTAGCAAGGTCTTCAACATCACTCACTCTCCGACGAGTTACATCTCAAGGATTGGGTCGGACAAGTTGCGTTTATCGTGTCGATCTGGACAGGTGCCGGCGTTGGGCTCGGACTACCCTCGGGTTAGGTTCCTTAGCTGTAAAATTCCCCCTTATTAAGAGGATGTCTGATGACTGTTCGCATGAGTGCGACGCTGATTAGCGTCTCCATCGTGCTAGGTGCATGCTCCAACTCTGCTTCGTTCGAGAATGCGGCCCTTGACTCCGACGACCAAAAAGCCTCCTACGGCATTGGCCTCAATGTCGGCCAGCAGCTGGTTGATGCCAGCGAGCGTCTGGATCGAGCTGCTTTCATGAGGGGGATTGAGGACGCACTTCAGGGTAGCGAGCCTGACATTGAAGGCACTGAACTTCAGGCCGTTCTGCAGCAGTTCGGCCAAGAGATTCAGGAAGCTGCGGCGGAGCAAAGGGCATTGCAGTCCGAGGAGAACCTTGCCGAGGGGCAGGCTTTCCTTGAAGAGAACGGACAGCGCGATGGCGTGATGACTACGGAGAGTGGCCTGCAGTATGAGATGCTCCGTGAGGGCGATGGCGTTTCACCCTCAGGAGGAGAGGACGTTCAGCTCCATTACCGTGGCTCATTGATCGACGGAACGGAGTTCGACTCTTCTTATGAAGGTGAGCCAGTAGTCTTCTCAAGCGCGCCCGGTCGTCTTATCCCGGGATTCACTGAGGCACTTCTTCTTTTGAGTGAAGGGGGGCACATCCGGGTTTGGATCCCCTCAGATATTGCATACGGGCCGAATGGTTCCGGTGGCGTCATTGGTCCAAACGAGACGCTCATCTTTGAGATTGAACTCTTCGAGGTGGTCGAGTAAGGGACGACAGTTAACCTCTGATTTTTCCCTCCCGACTAAGCTAGTCGGGAGGGAAGTCGGAGGGCCGGTCAAAACTCGACCGTCAGCGATTCTCTGCTTCGGACCTGCGAGCGCGGTATACGTCACGTGCTTCGTCGAATTGGCCATAAACGTGATCTTTTTCCATATCAGATCGCCAGTAGGGCCAGATCTCAGCCATCAACTGCAGCTTGTCTATCCATGCCAAGGCGTAGTCTGCTGCCTCTACGGAGCGGACGGGGGCACCATCAACTTGGACCCAGATTGGATTCGTAGCAGCTTGAACCCAATCGATATCCATTGGGAAACTCTCTCCCTGAATCCCGTTCACACGCACGTGATACCAACCGGATTCAGCGGGCTGAAATGATCGTTCGAAGGAAAGGCTTGTTCTCTCTCCACTAAATGGAATCGACGCTATTACTGATCCATTAAAAACTATTTCCGCCTGTTCCAAGGGTGTGACGGATGTGACCTCGAGCGAGGCGACTACGCTTTGTCCGCTAGAGAGTGAGATTGTCTGCCCAGGTATCTTTCCGTTTATCTCGAACTGAACGAGCGGCCCGTTTGACATGAATGCGTGCCCGTTCTTCATCCCGTCCAGCCAACTTTCCATCGTTAGCTGGTTGTCTTGAACGTGCACGTAGGTTCGGACCGAGCCGACTAGTGGTGTGGTGTGCAGATTGCTAATCGAGTCTTCACCGCCAACTAGTGTGGGCCGTAGTCCGTTTGACCATGCGGCATACAGTGGGGGCCAACCGTTCTGAGATGTGGACCATTCGACCGCGTCGGCCGTCATCAGTGCGGCATCAACGATGAAGCCTTTGGCGCCTCCGAGGCCTCCCTCGAGAGGGTCGTCATTGAAGAACGAATGGACGTAACCAGTCCAAGCACCTTGTCTCTTGGCTTTTCTGAACATGTCCGTATTGGACGGGTAAAGGCTTTCTATTCCGGTCCCTTCGTAGCCCGTGGTAAAGGGTGAGATCAGGTGCTCCTCCATCCCAAACATGAAGACGTGACCGTAGAAGGGGGGTCGGTATTCTTGACCCACCACCAGTACCATTTCTTCTGTTGACAGAGGGTGTGCTCCACCTCCGGGGACAAAGTACTGATAGTCTAGAATCCGGTTGTCTTTGTTGGCGATTTGCTCGAGCACGATGTCCTGATCCTCCGCGTCGGACATCATCATCATGTTCTCAAGAGAGTTGTGTAGGTTCCCGCCGTAGTTGGCGTGGACATGCGTTGATCCGTTATACCATCCTTTCGACGCCATATCGATCATTTTTTCGAGTTGAACTGTTACAGCAGCGGTTTCTCCAGCATTGATCGTGATGGTTTGATCAATCGGGACATGCTCGAACCCTTTGACGACGATCAGGCGAGTCTCTCCAATGGGCAACTCTACTTCAAATGATCCTTCATGGTGGAAAGCGCCGACCCGTGCTCGTTGTGGCATCCGTGCGTACTGGTTTGATGGGGCGTAGAACTTCCCGTCTGAAGCGATAACATGGACTCTCGTAGCTGTAGGTTGATCATCGCTTCCTAGGGTGGTCATGCTCAGCTTGCCCATCTGGTTGAGCCACCGACGACCGCTGATGTTGACGTCTACGATGCGACCTCCATAGGTCTCAAGGAGACGAAGCCGGGGCAGGCCGTTCTCACCGTTGTTATCAATGAAGGAAATCCACTCACCGTCGGGTGACCAGCGCGGGTGAAAGGCGTCGTGTTGGAAGAAAGTCATCTTATAGGGCTCACCACCACCAGTCGGTTGGACATAGAGGTTATTGAACTGGTCGGCGGCACCACGCGTTGAAGAAAAGATGAAGCGCCTGCCATCGATCGAGACGTCAGGTTGAGTTCGGTACAGTGTCTGCTCGGCTAATACTTGGACTCGGTCTTCAAATCCATCCGCTTTGGCGGGGACACGAAAAACATTGCCACTTCCTAATGCCGCGTCTCGGTTGGAGACCAAGAGCAAGTCTTCACTGTTGGGGAACCAGGTCGGGTTTATGTGGATGTCCTCTGACCCAAAGTAAAGTCGGTCTTTTCCGAAGCTGTTATCGCCGGTGATCGCAATGGGATCTCCCGACCAATTTCCATCTGCGAAGTCCTGCACGAAGACGTTGAAATATCCCGTAGGTTGAGTAGATACGTATGCGACGCGAGTCCCGTCCGGACTGAAGGATGGATCCGAGTATATCTCCTCGTTGTTTGTGAGAGGGTGAGTCTCACCCGTCTCGAGATCGAGTATTTCCAGTCCGATGGACCGGCCGTGGTCGTCAGCCGTGTAGATGAGCCACCGCCCGTCGGGAGAATAGTTCGGGGAGGAGTAGTATTTCGGTCCTGTTACCAGTTCGACAGCTAGCCCACTTTTTATGTCAACCGACCATATCGAGCCATGCATGGAAGCCACCAAGCTTTGCCCATCCGGAGCCCATTCCGGAGCCCACGGAGAGGAGTTTACTGCGGGTGGCAGGTAGAAATTGTGCATGTAGTTCCCGCCCATTTTCGCTGCGGGGTAGGAGCCAAAACGCTCCTGCGCAGAGATGGGTACTAGGACGACAAGCGAGAGTGCTGCGACGAGGCAAAGCCACCTGACCTGAATCAACGGATCCTCCGGGGTCGTTTAAACGGGTGTGCAACCTGGGCGGCGAAGCAAGCGCCATCAAGTGGAACGCTAGCTCCACAAGTTGTGAGAACTATCTTGGTGAACAGCAAAAGATCCACGAATAGAGGCCCACAAATGCCATCAGTACGAGCCCACACGATCACTCTTGCCTGACACTGACTCCTGCTGAAGCTATGGACTTCCGCGCTGGCCGGATGGCTAGCCTTGGGCTCAGCAGCCCTCGGAGTTATTGCCGTTTTGATCTTTGTCGATCTGTCACCTCGAGTGCAGGGAGATTTTTTCTTTGCGCATGACGACCCGCAGATGCAGGCCGCGCGAGAAGTGGCGGATGCATTCCCTGGTGGGGCTCAGTTAATTCTAAGAGCGACGGTTCCCGGTGCAGATGTTGCCGGTCATCGTAAGGAGATTGGCGAGCTAACTGATGGTCTGCTGGCCGTCGATGGAGTTGAGGGAGGATTCAGCATTACGACCGACGATCCCGAGAACAGTCCATTGTTCGAACGGATCCTTCGGACCCGGGATCCGGGTGCGACCAATATCGTACTGCAGGTCGACGGAACGGATCCTGAGTTACTGCTGCCCAGAATCGAAGCAGTTGTCGATACACATGAGTCGGACCAACTCAGTATTGTGATTTCTGGTGTTCCGGCGATAGTGGAAATGGTGCGCAGGAGTTTGTACCGGGACCTGATAGTCTTCAGTTCGGCTGCCATCTTGGTCTTTGCCCTATTGATTGGAATCATTTATCGCGAAGTGGCGATTGTCGCTGGTACCATCGCGACGTGTCTAGTCTCGGTATCTGCTACACTGCTAATTGTGCAGGCGTTGGGGATGGGGATTGGTCTTCTGACGGCAAACCTCGTAACGATCGTGTTCGTGCTTACGCTCTCCCACGTGGTCTTCCTGACAGCGAACTGGCGTTCAGCAGTAGGAACAGACCGTCCGATCCTTATGCGAGATGCTCTTTCCAAGACATTGGAAGGCTCGTTCTGGAGCATGACGACGACCTTTCTGGGTTTCGCGAGCCTTCTGATAGCGACCGCGCAGCCGCTCCGTGAACTTGGGATGGCCGGTATGGTGGGGACGCTGATTGCCTTTACGACCGCCTATGTTGTCTACCCAAGTGTGCTGGGGAAGTGGGCGCGAGTGCAAGCAACGTTGGGAAGCAATGTCAGAATACCTTCTCTCGGGAGAGGGAAGGGGACTGTGTGGGGTGCCGTCTTCTTGTTTGGCTCCCTTTCACTTGGTTTGCCCCAGCTTGATACCGATCCGAGCCTGCTCGCATACTTTGCTCCGGGATCTGAACTTCGTGAGGGCCTAGCGCTCGTAGATTCAGACGGTGGAAGCAGCACGCTAGACATCGTCGTCTCAGTCCCAGGCGGTGGGACAGTCACATCACGAGAGGCCTATCCAAGATTCGATGCGTTGCAGTCGGAGTTCGAGGCAGATTCAGCCGTTGGCGTTGTGCTTTCGCCTACCGTGATTGTTGACCACGCTCGAACGATCCCTCTGGCAGGCCTTTTCCCCGTAGAGACACTTCTCGACTTGGCGTCCTCGGATGCGCTCGGGAGCATTGCGCTTGGGTTCGTTACTCCGGATAGGGATCGAGTGCGGTATTCGCTGCGTATGCGTGAGAGAGTCGAAGAGCCGAGGGAGGAGGTTATGGCTCGGCTGACAGAGAAGGTGGAAGAAGCTGGGCTTCACACGGAGACCATCGCTGGCCTCTATGATTTGCAGGCCCAACTCGCTCGGCTGATCGCTTCGTCTCTGCGGATAGGTATCGGTGGACTACTGATGCTTTTTCTCGGCATTTCCTTGATCGTCGCACGTTCCGGGTTTACCGCAATTGCTATGTGGGTCTGTCTTGGTGTAGTTCCGCTGGCGACTCTAGGCACCTTCGGTCACGCAAGAATTGCGATTGATATCATCACCTCACCAGCAGCAAATATCGCCCTTGCGATTGGTGCGGATTCGATGATCCACTTGGTCATTCGTGTGCGGCGGTTGGCCGCCCGAGGAGTGAGTAGCCCTTGGGCTGATGGAGTCGCGCAGATCGGACGTCCGGTTATGAGTGCTTCTACCATTATCTGTGTCGGTTTTGGGATCTTCACCCTGTCCTCTTTTCCACCAACCCAGCGTTTCGGACTAGCGGTGATTGTGGGTACCATAGTTGCAGCGACGATGGCGCTGGTAGTGCTTCCCCACCTAAGACACAGTCATTAAGAACACCTGAACCCTACTGCTATGAACAAGCAATCCAGTACGGGACTCGAGCGGAAGCTCGGACTCCTAGGGCTGGCCGCCACGGGCATCTGTTCAATGCTCGGCGCGGCGATCAACATTATTCCTTTCATGCTGCAACGGAATGTTCCCGGAATAGGACCCTACGTGCTTCCCGCATACCTGTTCGCGGCGGTACCGGCGATTCTGGCGGCTCTCGCGTATGCGACTCTCTCGTCTGCAATGCCCAGAGCTGGCGGGAGCTACGTCTTTGCAAGCCGTGGTCTTCACCCATACCTCGGATTTGTCGCCAGCTTTTCCCAGTGGTTTGGTCTCTCAGTGGCGATAGGTGTAGTCTCGTATGTAATGATCCCGTTCATCCGAGACGCAGTAGGGGCGTTCGGAATGGAAGGGTTGGCCATCGCTCTAGATCAGGGGCCGGTGAGAGTAGGATTGGCTCTAGCGTTCCTGTGGACGTCGGTCGGTATAAACATGCGTGGTGTTGGTAACGTCGAGCGGGTTCTCGTTCCGTTGATGTTCGTGATGTTCATCCTCGGGGGTGTCGTGATAGTCACTGGTTTCATTTTTGATCATGCTGACTTTGCGGCCGGGTTGATGGCTAAGGAGGGAGTGCTCGTCCCGGATGTTGAGCCGCAATTTTCGTGGAGCGGACTCTTGGCCGCATCAGCGATTCTTTTTTCTAGCTTCATCGGATTCGATTCGATTGCCCAGGCCGGTGGTGAGGCAAGGAACCCAGAGCGTGCGTTGCCGATGGCGATTGGGATTGCCGTTGGAGTGGTAGGTCTCTTCTACTTCATGTTTACTGCAGCGGTTTACAATACGGTGCCATGGCAGTTTGTAGCGGAGCGAGCGCAGACTCAGGATCTCACCGCACCGGGCCTGTTGGGCTATGTACTTGAACCGCACTGGACGGCTCTGATCGTTGCAGGTGCGGCTATCGCGCTCATCAACGATCTGCCAGCTATGCTGCTTGCGGTTTCTCGCCTGATGTTCGCTTGGGCGGAGGATGGGGTATTTCCTAAGGGAGTGGCGGGGGTCCATGAGAAATGGAATACACCACATATAGCACTGATCCTAAGTGGTTTGATGGCAACAGTTGCAATCCTCGGTAGTCATTTTGCGGGGGATTTCTTCTTGGGTGTCGACATCTTGGTGACGTCGATGCTTGTGAATTTCGGCGTGATGTGTATCACGGTGCTCAGCCTTCCACACCGTAATCCTGAGATTGCGTCACGCATGACTGTGGTTCGCAAGAGATCCATGCAGATACCGTTGGCTTCTTTGGGAGCTTGCCTGCTCGCTCTGTTTCTAGGTGTGCATCTCTGGAAGGACCTCACTGCAGTGCATTCGGCTTGGTATTTTCACTCTACTCCACTGTGGCTCGCGGTGATGATTGGAGCTTCTTTGGTTTATTTCCGTGAAGTAGCGAAGTTGAAAGCAGACGGGATCGACGTGGACGCGATCTTTTCGGATTTACCCGCTGAGTAATGCTCCCGACTTGTGCGGATGGGTATCATAGTAAACAGCGTAAGAACGGAAGGACGTGATGGGTAACGTTGAGCGCATTGAGCTAGCACCCGGGTTGGAAATTTCCCGGGTACTCACGGGCCTCTGGCAGGTCGCGGACATGGAGCGAGACGGCGGTGTCGTTGACACTGCGGCTGCGGCTGCCGAGATGCGCCGCTACGTCGAGACAGGACTGACCACTTTCGATATGGCAGACCATTATGGGTCTTCGGAAGTGATAGCGGGCCATTTTGCCGCTGGAGCACCCGATGAGGCTCAATTTCTCACCAAGTGGGTGCCAAAACCTGGTCCCCACTCACCTGAGGATGTTAGAACTGCCGTCGAGACTGCTCGCTCTCGTTTGCAGGCGGACACAATCGACGTGCTTCAGTTCCACGCGTGGAGCTATAGCGACCCGGCTTGGCTCGACTGCATGTTCTATCTTCAGGATTTACGTGACGAAGGGCTAATCCGTCATCTAGCGCTGACCAATGCGGATACTGCCCACCTGAGGATGCTCCTCGACTCTGGGATAGAGATCGTTTCGAACCAAGTCTCCTATTCGCTGCTCGACCGCAGAGCTGCAGGGGCGATGGCAGAGTTGTGTGGGGAGAGGGGTGTCAAGATTCTGGCTTTTGGCACGGTGGCTGGTGGCTTCTTTAGTGAGCGCTGGTTGGGGGTCGCCGAACCCCGGATGGACCAACTGGAGACTTGGTCTCAGATGAAGTACAAGCGTTTCATCGACGTCGCCGGTGGATGGGCACGCTACCAAGAACTTCTTCAGACACTCGGTCGGGCGTCTGAAAGACTTGGGGTATCGATCGCCAACGTCGCTTGTCGATGCATGCTTGAAGCCCCCTCCGTGGGTGGCATCATTATTGGTGCACGGCTAGGCCAAAGCGAGCACATCGAGGAGACATTAGGCCTCTTTGGGTTCGAAATCGACGCAGAGAGTCGAGCAGAAATTGATTCCGCGGTAGCGGAGTTTGATGCGATTCCGGGAGACTGCGGAGAAGAATACCGGAAACCCCCCTTCCTGACTGCCGCAGGCGACCTCAGTGATCACTTCGACGAGGCGCCCGCGCCATATCCGGTGGTGGAGGGGCCGGGTGACCGCACGCGAGCGCTTAGCGGAACGGTGTGGGAGGATCTTGCCGGCTTCTCTCGGGCGGTCCGAAAAGGTGATCGTATTTTCATCTCTGGCACAACGGCCACTCATCGCGAACGCCTGATCGGTGGAACTGATGCTGGATCGCAGGCCCACTTCTGTCTCGACAAGATCGAAGGTGCGATCCAGTCGCTCGGCGGCACTCTCGATAACGTTGTAAGGACGAGGGTTTACGTCGCGAACGCCGATGATGCGGGGGCTGTCACACGAGTCCATGGGGTCCGCCTCGGGCACGTTCAGCCTGCGAACACCCTAGTCCTCACGGGGCTGGTCGGAGACGGGTACCTTGTCGAGATCGAAGCTGAGGCGGTCATTGATGTGGGGGATCCTTGCATCTGACGATAGGCTGTCCGGTCCCCAATTGGAGTCGGTTGAGGTACGACTACACCGTGATGCGGAACTACCAGGTCGACGTTGTCGGAGGTCTCCCTCGTGTCCCGCATAAGAGTGCGGAACCTGATAGGTTTTGTTCGCTATAGACTTGGGTAACCGATCGTAAACTAAGTTTTCGCAGCCTTCAGGTACCGACGCGCGAGTTGAGCCACTCGCTCCTCACCCTCCGCCTCTGCTCGTTCCAGTATGGCCTCTACTTCCTGAACTAGTGATGGATCACCCCAGCCGTACCCGGTCGCTATTTCTGCAGAGCGGGATTCGCCCTCGTCAGCTCCTTGGATGAGGGCCCAGGCAGCGGCCTCGGCGTAATAGGGAGAATCCGCATCGGGTAGTCGGAACTCAGGCTCCTTCTGGTGATCATCTTCTTTGACGAACGCTCGTGACATGTTAGCTGGCCGCTTTCGGGAGCCGGATTTCCGGATTTTCAGGATGCGCTCGATAGAGCACGATAGTGCGACCTATCGTCTGTACTGAATGCGAACCGCTAACTCGTGATGAGAGTTCTCCTGCGGCATCTTTGACATCCAGTGGCGCTGACTCTTGAAGTTTGACCTTGAGGAGTTCTCGTCTATTGAACGCTTCCCTTACAGAAGTCAGCACGGATGGCGAGATACCCTCTGCTCCTATTAGCACGACCGGCTTCATATGGTGAGCGAGTTTTCGGAGGTGCGCTCGCTGCCGTGAGGTGAGTTGGTCCATAATAATAGACTCTTATTTAAGAAGAGATTCGGACAGGTACCCGCCAGATCTCACTTGGTTATTCTTTGATCCGCTCCAAAGCCGTAGTTGCTGACACGTTACCTGCAGCGGCTGCACGTTGGTACCAGTAGCGGGCGATCGAGTGACTCTGTGGAACTCCGCGACCTGCTTCGTAAGCTTCCCCGAGTCGCAGAGCCGGGATTACATCTCCCGCTCGAGCTGCACGTAACCACCAGGCCGCAGCTCGTCTAGGATCCTGGCCTACTCCACGACCATCACGGTACATGTTGCCGATGTTGTGAGAGGCTAGGATGTGGCCTGAGTCGGCCGCGCGTCTATACCAGCGCATAGCCTCACCATAATCTTGAGTCACACCGAGCGATTCGTCGTAAGCCGTACCCATCAAAAAAGAAGCCTCGACGTCTCCGGAGGCTGCCAGGTTACGGACCTCATCAATGACACCTGATGCAATCTGTTTCGCGAGTGCGGGTTTGTGAGGAAATGTCATCCTGCCGGTCGAATGAACACGCGCAATCCACATGGTAGCTATAACGTCACTGGAGTCCGTTGCTTCGAGCTTTAGGAGTCGGCTCGCCTCTTGCTCGTTAACTTGACCAGAGACACCAGTGTAGAGTTCGATTGCTTCAAGAAGCCCGATACCTGCTAACGTCTGTTGAGCGGTGCCCGGGGTAACCCATGGTCCGGCCGTTAATCCGATTAGAAGAACGATGAGCCCCGGGATTCTTCCCGTTCTTTTGCCTCTCAACTTGTTGCTATCGTGTGTGGCCCCAAATCGGACAGTGACGGGGCTCCGACGGCACGCATCGTTATTTCCATTTCTCGGCTCAAGATATCTAGAGCTTTCTCTACTCCTTCTTGGCCAAACGCACCTAGACCCCACAAGTAGGGTCGACCGACCGCTACAGCGGTTGCACCCCGAGCGATCCCTTTTACGATGTCGCTACCACGCCTAAACCCGCTGTCTACTACTATCGGAATGCGGCCCGAAATTGCTTCTGAGATTTCTGGAAGTGCATCGATTGTCGCTTGTCCAGATCCCTCGGCCCGTCCCCCGTGGTTAGAGACCCATATGCCATCGACTCCATAGCGAAGGCAGAGCTCGGCGTCCTCGGCGGTCATAATGCCTTTAATGATAAACTTCTGATTTGTTGCATCGCGCAGTCTCGGGATTGTTTCCCAAGTCGTGGACCGGCCGAGTCCTGGATCCGGCGTGCCACGAGGTAGCCCTCGTAACATCGGCTTGGGACCGCCTGCTCGGCCACCGGGCGTGTGACAGTTTGTACACGTACGGTCGTCTTCGCGACTGTAGCGTTCGAGGGTGACCCGGTTGCTTCCACCCTGAAGGTCCACTGTGTAAACGATCGTAGGACAGCCCGCGTCTTGGCTACGCTTCATGAGAGCTGTGGCGCCCTCCCATGATCCGGGCCCAACTGGCGAGAGATAGAGCTGATACCAGACCGGTTCACCCCGAGCGTCATTGACCTCTTCGACCGCTGTGGAAGAAACAGTGGATAGGGTTTGCAGATGTTGGCGGGACGCGGCTGCTCGCGCGACAGCTAGTTCACCGTCGGCGTGAAAAGCCTTCTGGCTTCCGCATGGCGCGATCATAATTGGTGTGTCCCACTTTCGTCCGAAAATGTTAACACTCGTGTCGAGATTAGAGACGTCGACTAGACGTCGTGCCCTAAGTCTCATCTGCTCGAGCGCGGAGCGGTTGTTCGCGTATGTCTCCTCGCCATCTACTCCGGTCATGATGTAGCCATAGTGCGCTGGCGGAACGGTAACCTCTGCCGCGCGCTGGAGGTCCCAGATATCTAAGGCGTCCTCTGCCGACTGCACGATGTCATCGAAGATTCTTCGCGGTGCTTCCTGTGCGATAAGGGGTTCCAGTGTCGCGATACCGCCCGCTGAGGCAAGTAAAGGACTCGCCGCTAGCCAACGAAGGAAATCTCGTCTGCGTACGTCGTGGGCATTAGGTCGGAGCATCGAGAGGTCTCTCTAAGGATCCCGTTGTTACCGTGGTTGCATGTCCATGGTGTAGGAGGCAAGAGACCGAGTCAAATCCGCGAACGAATTAGGTCGATAATTGAGTCGGCAGACTGGGCGATCCCGGTCTCGTTAATAAGTCGTGCGATTCCTCCAGTGGCGTTGGCTACTGCAAAGCTGATGCCGTGCAAATTCTGCTCCACAGGGACACCTGGAATCGGGCGTGGATATGGGGAGGCAACCACTGCTGTCCCTCTTGGGAGTTCGACGAGGCCGAGCTGGTCGCGTGGCTGATCCATATCAGCTACGACACCAACCACCCCAGGTAAGGCCCCTGGATACCAGATTGCACCATCATGTTGATGAGCCGAGATGACAACTGTTCCGGCCTTGAAGGCGCGCTCAATCACTGGGCCTAGTTCAGGAGCGCGGAGCCGGTTCGTTGTCCCGAGGCTCATGTTTACTAGTGGGATCTTTCGGTCGATTGCCCAGTCGATGGCGCGCACGAGCACTGGAACAGAAGTCTTGAGCTTGCTCTTGAAAACCTTAACAGCCCAGAGCTCTGAGTCGGGGGCTTTCTCGTGGATCGCTGCAGTTACAGCTGTTCCATGTCCGATACGATCAACGAAGTCAGGGGATTCGTGTCCTTCCGGTCCTAAGGTGACCCCACCGGCTACGCTTGGAAGGTGTGGATGCGGAACGTGGACACCGCTGTCCACCACAGCTATGGAAACGCTGCTAGTGTAGGAGTCGTCCTGCTCGACGCCTCTCACCCGGAGAGCACGTCGATGAAAATTTCGCGAAAGGTTGCGCCTTCAGCTTCGAGAAACTCGGGTGAGCCATCTTCGGCGATTCGGCCATCCTCGATCACGATTACCCGCTCAGCTTTACGCGCGAGTTCCAGGCGGTGTGTGATCAGGATGGTCGTTCGACCCTTCATGACGCGTTCATAGCCCTCAAGCACTGCGGCTTCAGATGAGGGGTCCAATGCTCCTGTTGCTTCGTCCATCACTATCACGGCAGGATCGGAAAGGAATGCTCGTGCAATCGCTAGACGCTGACGCTCTCCTGCTGAGAGTTGGCGGCCACGTTCTCCGACCAGCGTATGCAAGCCATCCGGTAGGCGTTCTAATAGCGGCGTTAGTCCGGCCGCGTTGACTGCTGTTATCACGCTGTCATCGGTGGCCTCCGGGGCTGCATATCGGACGTTGTCACCGACGCTCGCGTGGAATATGAAGGGGTCCTGTGGCACCACGGATACGTGCCTGCGTACATCTTTCAGCGACAGGGTCGACATGGGGACGCCATCGAGCAGGACCTTACCTTCTTCTGGGTCGAAGTGTCGTTCGAGGAGATCTGCCAAAGTAGATTTTCCACACCCACTTTCTCCGACAATCGCCACTATCTGTCCTGCGGGGATCTCGATGTCGACTTGTGAGAGGCCGCCCACTCCTCTTCCAAAATCAAAAGAGACCCGTTGAAGTTGGATCTCGCCGCGGCACTTTTCCATGAGTTTCGGTTCGGAGACTTGCCATACGTCTGGCGTTTCGTCGAGAACCTCATGTACGCGAACCAGAGATGCTCTGGCTGTCGCTAGGTTGGTGTATATGCCCATCAGTCCTTGAACTGGGGCCATAAGCCGCGCTTGGTATGCCATGAACGCCACTAGGGTTCCTAGCGACATAGCGCCATCGATCACGCGATATCCACCAAAAAGGAAAACGAGTGCAGTCCCGGCCGTAAGAAGAAGTCCCGGAAGACCTCCAGCTACATATGTGTAGAGCCTCATTGAAAGGAGGGCCTCGACGAACGCGTCGTTTCGGCTCCTGAATCTTTCTACCTCCCGCCCCTGAGCATTTGCGCCTACGACTGTGCGCATTCCTTGCAGTGTCTCAATAAGGAAAGAGCCTATCTGCGAACTTTTCTCCCGCAGCTTTGTGATTCTCGTCTCAAGTTCGCTACGGTATCGGACCAAGGTATAGAGCGATGGGGGCATCACTACGAGGCTTGCCGAGAAGAGTTGCCAGTCGAGGTAGATCAGCATGCCGATGGTACCCATCAATGCGATGACTTGGCCGAACCATGATAGTGCGGCTTCAGACACGACTCTCTGAATTTCTCCGATATCGCCATTGATTCGGGTGACGATGTCACCCAGCGGGGTACGCGCATAGTACCTAGGGGAAAGGCGTTGGAGGTGCCGGTAAAGGTCGAGTCGCATGTCGAACAGGATGTCAGCGGAAACTCCGGTGTACCGCATACCGCTGAAGACATTCAATCCGAAGGATACGAGTGGTATTGCGATCACCAGCCCGACGATTTGGACGAGTAGTGTTAAATCGCGTCCGAGTATCGCGTCGTCCACGAGTACCTTTGATAGGTAGGGAAGGACGAGGGATAGCCCTGTTGAAAGGACTGAAACGAAAACGACCGGAACTAGTGCTCCCCAGTATGGGCGAACATAGCCGAGTGCCCGGCGTAAGTGATCGTCGATGAGCCTCATATCACCACGCGAGGATCGTGGAGAAGCTCAAGTTCGGCACTCACTCTAAGATGACGGGAGCTAATCGCCGCCAGGGATGATCGCGATATTCCCGAGCGTCATATCCTCGTCGAACTCGACTGTTCTCATCAGTGAGAACGTTTCTGCATCATATATGTCAATCGTGTTCCCTGCGACGTGGATGTAAAGCTTGGTCCCATCCGCGCTGACTTCTAATCCCATACGCGGACGCCCAGGGAAAGGAACTCGCCTCGTCACGACCTCGTTCACAAGATCGAACTCCCAAAATTCGTAAGCCTCTATGGTTGTGTAGAGTGCGTAAGCCTTTTTGCCATCAGGAGCCATAGCGAATGCACTTACGGGTTCCGATGGGCCGACGGTGTAGAAGTCTACCTCCTTCTCACTTAGTCTGACGCTTGCGATCCCCATCAATGTCCGATTGTGCACGGGGTCACGCATCCGCATAAGATTTGTTGCGAGTCCTGGCTCATCGTACGTCTGAGAGGCCGTACTAAAAGTCGGTCTGCCGAGTCCTGGCTCTAGGGGGTTCGAAATCTCCCATCTATCGATTTCTTCGTAAGTCTCTGAGTCAACGGCTATAATGTCGTTCGTGAAGAAGTAGAGCGTCGCCCCATCAGGGGAGTACCGGAAGCTGACCCGGTCGCGCTCTTCTCCATCCGGCCATGGAACAGTGTCTGTTACGACCTTTTTACTGAGGTCGTACTCAAGGATGAATGGGCCTTCGACTGAATAACGGTCCACCATTTTCGTATGCCGCCGCCCAAACACGATTGCTTTTGGTTCATAGGGATGAGGAGCAAACGCGCCGATTCTGAATGTTGTGTCACCTTCGGACAGGCTGTATTCGTCCACCACCTCCCGGGCCGCTATATCGACTACTTGGATGTACTCGGCGGACCCATCACCCACGTAGAGGTGGGTCTTCGACTCGTTTAGCTGGACACCGTTGGGAATGATGCGGTTCATTTCGATACGATCGATGATCGTTTCTGAGTCCTCGTCCCACACCAGCATCTCGTCCGTGTAGGTTGAGATGTACCAAGTGGCATTCTGAGCCTTCGTTTCCAGGGGAAGGATCCCGAGGACTGATGCCGTAAGAACGGCGCAGAGGAGCTTTCGCATCAAGTCGGTTTCGGCCTAAGGAAAGATCAGGTCGAGTTTTCGCCAGTCTTTTTGGGCTGCCGCACACTTCCCAGTCCAGTCAGGTGCATGGTTGAGTTGGTCGGGAACGTGCGCTGGCCAGAAGCATGAGATGTGGCAGTCAAATATGTCTCGTTCGACCGGTTGGCAAAGCCCAGCTGTACCACCTCGGTTGTCGACTTCCCATCCGGGTGAGAACTGGAGTGAGCAGCCAAGTGGGAAGTGTGGCCCATTCTCCTCATGTGGAGGTGTACGCAGGCCGACGACATCCAGATCGTCCTGTGCCGTGGCTTCCTCATGCTTGAGATAAGCCTCTATCCTGTTTGCCTTTTGGTTGATTGGCTTGAGTCGTTTCATGCGTCGAATCGCTCCAAGAACCTTGGGTTTCTTTCTGCGAGAGCTCCGTAGATTTCCAAGCAGGTATGAGTCCAGCTACGGACCCAGGTGCAATAATGAAGGTTGGCGTGCGAGGAGTCACCATACTGAACGTGGGCCTCATGGTAGCATCCACCTGAACAGATCGGACGGGCCCAGCACTTATGACAATCTGTCTTCTCGGCGATATGGTGGTCGACGAGAAATTGCTCTTGTTTCTCTCGGTCAACACCGTCTGCGACGGTTCCGATCGTGTGCTCTGGGGAGCCCGCAAAGCGGTGACAGAGCGAGACATCACCATCGGTTGCGACACCGAGCAGGCCCAGCCCTGCGCCGCATCCGTAAGCCTTGCTTACACCTTTGTGAATTTCTTCGATCGTGTCGGTCACATTTGTGAAGCCGTGATGTTCGTCACGAAGTGCGTGTTGAAGCCATTCTTCTGCCAGCTCCTTGAATTGCTCGAGCATAGAGTCTTTGGACTCTGGCGTAATAGCGTAGTCGCGATGGTCTTTAGTTGTTACAGGTGCCAGGCCGACTTCCTTGAAGCCGAGTTCGTCGGTCAGGTGTCTATAGATCTCTAGGACGTTTAGGTGTTTTTGTGTGAGCGTCACACGAGCACCGATCGGGCGTGAACGATGCGTTGCTATCAGTTCCTTGATCTTCGGCAGGACAACGTCGTACGTGCCGCGCCCGTTGTGGAACACGCGCAGGCCATCTTGAACGGGTTTCGGCCCGTCTATTGAGACGGTGACGCCCACGTCGTTGTCCGCGAGCCACTGGATGATCTCGGGCTTCAGGAGCGTCGCATTTGTTGTGAGACTGAAGGAAATCGTCTTGCGTTCTTCGGCGGCCCGGCGACGGGCGTAGGCAACAGTCTTCTGCAGGACGGGGAAGTTCAATAGAGTCTCGCCCCCAAAGAACGTCATGTGCGCCCTCGGCTGATCACCTGATTGCTTCAGAAGGAACTCTACGCTTTCCTCCGCTGTGTCCTCACTCATGAACTTGGGCTGCTTGCCATACTGGGTGTCGATGATCTTGTCTTCGCCGTATTCATAGCAGTAGGTGCAAGCGAGGTTACACTTGTTCGTAACGTTGAGGACCATCGTGTTGAGTGGAAAATCAGCAGGCGGCAGGTCTTTTGGGGCCTCTTCCTTCGGCGCGTCCGGGCCACCGATGGCCCTGATTTCCTTCAGTTCAGCCATAGTTTCAAGGGTACGATCAGTGTCAAACAACCCTTGAAGTGTTTCTACTAGATCGTCTTGGCTAAGAGGGCCAGATTCGAGAGCATCGAGTATCGCAGATCCGCATTCATCCATTCGAAAGATGCCAGCGGACGGCACCATGTAGAGGAATCTGGCCCCGAACGCTTCAAATGCGTGGAAGTCCCGTAACGCTAATACTGTGTCGGCATTCATCGTATCTGAAGAACTGGTCGCTGTAGGGGGAGTCATCAGTTTCCTCCAATCGGGCGGGGCCCGGTTTCGATCTCTGCCCATGGTTCCCAGCGCATATAGAGCGGCGGCATCACGACGAGGTGCGCGCGGGCAGATATTGCGCCATCACCAGATACACTCGTAGCCACTACCCACACGTCACCGATGTTGTTTCGGTTGCCCGAACGATCTGCGTTTGGACCGTCAGCAGCGGGCACGAATTTACCGTCTTCCTGAATTTCACCGACGAAGTCAATGTCGTCATCACCATACGTGGCGGCGTATTCTTCGAGGTGCCAAGACACATCTACCCGGCCCAGAGCTAGGTCGTCCTCTGTATTCGGTTGACCGTCTGGTCCGTCATCAAAACCCCAGGCATCGAAGATCTGATAACCCTTCGGGAAGTTCGCGCCACCGGAACGGGCGGTCCCAGTCCCCGGCGTAACCTCGATCCGGTCTACCCCATTGTGGACCACGACAGCATCTTCTGCGATCGACCCATTAGCATAGAGGTCGCGTCCGCCTAACCCTGTATTTTCGGCCACCTGCAACGTTACTCGAAGAGCGCCGTCGTCAATCTCATCCATGGATTCGACTGAGATTCCGCTGCCAAAATCGAGGGCTTCTGCATCGGATAGACCGACCCCGTATACTGTCACATTGGTAGATGAGCCCTGTAAGATGGCTCGAGGGTGAACGCCAGTGACCACCGTGCTGCCAACTGCGCGCTTCATTGAGATGTTTGGTCCGATCTCATCGTAATCACCGCGGAACCACCGCCCCCATATTTGCTGCTGGTCACGCTCGATGAACATGACCTCGCGCAGTTCGTCGTCGCTTCCAGGGTTCGACCTTCCGCGCCACTGGTAGCCGGTGTAGACCGTCGTTTGTCCCGTGCGTTGAATCTGTTCGCCAGACTCCGCGTATACATACGATGAGCTCGTTTTGAAGACGCTCGCGTCGTTCGGGTCAACTGAAATCATCATGGTTCCGTAGAGCGGCCCCTTGCCCGGTTCGTGACCTGAGATGGTCCAGGTGCCTTCGAGTCTAGCCGGGCGCTTGTTGGCGGACCATGCCGACCACTCTGGCGTTTCAAGAGGAAACACCTCTCCGAGGTGGTTGATAGCCCGCTCCATAGGATGACGGGGATCATCTTGCTCGGATGCAGGTCCCGTGTAACGAAATGCCTGCCAGTCGGATAAGGGGTACAGAGCTCTGTGTGTTGTGATCAAAAGACCCCATTCTTCCTCTGTTCGGCGCTGTGTCATCACTCGGCCCATCGAGTGACACTGAATGCAAGTGTACTCAACGTCAGAATCGCCATCCCAATCGTGATCGTCACTGCGCCGCTCAATCTCGAACATACCGGGCCGGAGCTCTTCCGGCGCGAGGCCCTGCTCATTGGACAGATAGCGAACGATTTCTACGGCGTCAGCTTGATTCAGCCGTGCTCCATGAAGTGCCATCATACGCCGGATGGATGTCTGCCAACCTTCTGGCGTTTTTCGCAACCATGAGATGCGTGACATGCGCCCCTCCTCGTCGACTGTATGACAACGCGAGCACCGGTCAATGAGCGTCTGGTTCGTGATCAAAAAACCTTCGTCCACGAGTATACGGTCCTCAGAGTCCGAGGACTGCGACGCCGGACTCCAGGCGAGCAAAACACCGGCGATAGTGAGGCCAGTGAGCAAAAGAGAGAACCGGGCGGAAAACGCCATCGGCTTAAGACGGGTTCGGGGGCGGGTATATCAATCTTTCACAGACTGCGGAAATACTGCGACTTTCGCCAGTGTTTCGATAAGGATTCCTAGAAGAGCCTCAACTCTGCGACTGTCGGAATGGCCCTGAGTGCCGCTGTGAATTCAGCTTACTTTTATACCGTGTTCCAGAAATCCGGCTGCAAAGGCTGTTGATAGAGCGGTCAGGTAGTCGGGCAACGTGACCGCCGCTCCGGAGGCGTTGTATGCGGCCCAGCCTTCGGGCACTTGGTCATGGGACATAGCAGCTTCGATAAGCTGTAAGAGGTCGACACCTCGGACGTACCGCATTCCAGAAGGCCAAAGAGCGCTACCTAGGCGCTGTTCCATGACGATGCGATGCCCGGCCACTCCCGGTCCTTCAAATATTCTCAGAGTTTTCCCGCGGACTGCACCGAGACGGTCCTGGGCACAGATCTCGTCAAAGGCGGCACGGACGTCGGCTTCGGGTAAATTTGATTCAAGCAGGTCGAGCTGATTGCGAATGTCAGCTTGTGGTAAGCCTGAATCACTAGCGACGACTGCTGCTTTCTTCGCGGCTTGTGCTCGTTCGATCCAGTATGACGTTCCGTGGGACTGGGCCGCAGATTGGAAGAAGGGCGCAGAGCTTTCCCGGTATCGGCTGTAGACCAGCTTCTCGCGCGAGTCAAAAAAGTTGACCGAGGCCTCGGTCATGTCGGGATCAATAAGAGCGGTGTTAGCGACGATTCCCGCTAGCCATCCTGACGAAAGTGCTTTCTTGACCCCGAACGAAGAGAGCGGATCGATAAATGAACCGGCATCTCCTGCAAGGATAAGACCTGGGCGAGCGTATCGTGTCGCCTTATAAAGAGAAGCGGGGCACGCCCATGCCTGGTCAACGGGTTGTGCTCCTTCTCTTGATCGCCCTAGGTGTACGGTTCGTTGGAGCTCGCGGTCGAGTATGTCGGAGAGGTCGCATCCCGCTAACTCGGTTTCCCGTTGGTCGATCATCACGGTGTAGCATCGAAGGTCGTCTCCAAGCGGTACCGACCAAGCCCACCCGGTGTCGTAGGATTCGATGTAGGTGAAGTGGCGATCCGCCTCGGGCCAACCACCTTCGCGCTTCCAGCGCTGGATTATAGCGAGAGTTGTAGTACTGCGGTCTACCTGACGGCCTTCGCCTCGAGCGATGACTCCGTGCCGACCGGAAGCATCTATAACCCAAGAGGATTCGATGACCCTAGAACCTTCTGCCCCATCACAACGGACACTCCAGCCTGTTCTTGTCTGCTCCGCGCTCCGCGCTGAGTGTCCATAGTGCACAATTACACCTGCCTGAGCTGCGACCTCCAAGAGTATCTGCTCTAGGGTTGCTAGATCGGTATGATATCCTTTGGAGTCGTTCGAAAACATTTCTGAACGAGGAGGATCATCTGCCCAGATTACTGAGTTGCCTAAGTTCGGATAGAGGCCCGCTGCGTCGACAGAGTCCAGCGCACCAAGTTCTTCGAGGACCCGCCGTGCAGATGGAGGTATGGACACAGGGAGTGAGCCGGAGATTGGCGTTTCCGGACTCACCAACATGACCCTATGACTCCGACGAGCCAGCAGTATGGCGGCGGCACAGCCTGCTGGACCGGCGCCGAGGACAAGAACGTCGACCTGATTCAGTTCTATGTCGCGCAGCCGCAGCCGGTTCCGCACCCCTGGAAGTCTGCTTGACCTGATGTACCGGTAACAGAAACCGTACTACTCATGATACGCCGGATTGGCGCATCTGCCGGAGTATCTCCAAGATCGATTGCGGTACGATCTGCTAGCTGACCCCATGTGGTGAGCTGCTCGTCCATTCCGTGACGGACTTCGACGATCTCGCCGTTTTCCGCACACTCATATTCGTAGTATGGCATACAAGTATGGTAAGCCCAGAACGGTACTTCATTCCAGTCTTGTTTATTTATGAGTAATCGCCTCCACCCGGTGCGGTGGAGTTGGGGATCGTATCATCCTGTGTTCTTGAACCTAATTTTGAGGAAGGTACTGACTGGTGAAAAGAGGACCTCAAAATCGACAGGTGATGTTGTCGTCGGAAGATTTTCGAACTATCGAGGTGGCTCGGGCAGAGCTTAAAGAAGCGCAGGTGCCGCGAAACGCGCGCCGACTGGCATGGCTATGGACGATCGCGGGGGTAGTCCTTTTCGTCGCATGGCCTCAACTGCTTAGAGTAATCCCAGCACTCTCGTTCTTCACCCCGTTTGCGATGTTGGTTGCGTTTGTGGGAGCGATTGGTGGCCCATTCGTTACCGTATTCGGTTGGCAATCTTCAAGACATGGATCGAGCGTCGCCGTTGAAGTTGCACTTCGTGTGCTTGAGGATCAGGATTCGGACCGTGGGGAGCAGCTTCGTGCTGCCGTGGTCCTTGTGACGCATGCCCCCGCTGCCCGGGCTTCCTCGCCCGTGTGGGACACTGATCTGGTATCGGAGGTCGAGATGTATATGGATACGAGAAGAGAAGATTCTGGTCCGGAGAGCGGCGGGATCGTGGAGTAGGGCGAATAGCGCAGACTATCGCCACTAAACTCTCCGGGGTGGGATCACTTTGGAGCGACCCCACCCCAGAGCTAAGCGTTTCGCTAGAAGATCGGCCCTCTTAGGTAAGTGTCTGATCTGGCCCAGGCTTCTCGGAACTCGGCGTGGACCTCGTCCGCCTCTTCGGTCTTGCCTTGCGAGCGCAGTGCTCGCTCAAGCCCGAAGAGCGACCATCCATTATTCGGATGCTTGGAAAGCTCGTGCCGGAAGGCCTCCTCCGCTTCTTCATATCGGCCCACTTCTTGTAACGCGTCACCGAGCCACGTGTATATCGAGAATGGGAGAGGCTCAGGCTCATCATACCGTAGCCCATCCTCCAGCTCCCCCCCTGCACGTAGTAGGCTAATCGCCTCTTCGACCTCGCCGTTCGCGCGGAGAATCTCACCCTTGAGAATCGCACCTACGACCCCTAGCAACTGTGTTGCGGAGTGGCCACGGAAGTTGTCGTCTGGATCCTCTTCTAGGGCAGTTTCTATGAGGTGCATGTACCAGCGTGCAGTACCTTCATCCCCCATCCGCAGGTGCGCGTAGCCTTTTCCGAAGTCATAAAGGCCGCGGAAGACAGTCCCTTCTGGAGCCTCTTGTAGTTCAATGATATCCTGGAAACGCCCGAAACGAACCATCGTCAGAGCTTCGTAGAACGTGGCTCCGTCCATGAGGTTGGCATAATCGCGACCCGCTTGAATCGCGACGGCGCCCTGGCCGTCATTTGAAGCGGCGAAAAGCAGCATGTGCAGGTTATGTGACGGATAGATAGCGAAGCCATCACCGTAAGCCGCCTTTAGATCGGAATGCCATGCTTCGGTGTTGCCCCTGACTGCGTCGCCCCATCGGCCGACCCGGTTGTACGTATGCGACGGCATATGCTGGATATGGCTGGCACCGGGAATCGACTGGCCGAGATGGTCCGCGCATGCCTCCGCTAGGCTAGGCTCCTGTGTTGGCTCGGTTGCATGGATATATAGGTGGCATGTGCCAGGGTGAGTGATGTCCTGTTCAAGGACAGATTCTAGCACGCGGTGTATCTCCTGCACCTCCGGATTAGCAATGTCCCACCTACCGCGTCGCGGCTGTAGGAGCATAAGCGATTCACCGGCTAAGAAGCCGATGTCCAGATCATTCGGATACTGCTCAAAGAGATCGTTGGCCACCTCGGCCCATGTTTCGTCGAGTGAACGGCGCTTGTCAGGGTCATGTTCTTGCTCATAGCGAACCGCTAACGCTTCGATCATCTCTCGTTCTATTTCCGACGCATTGCTATCAGAAAGCTCGAGCGACTTTTGAATCGCCGCGTAGGCGCGCGGAGCATCTGGTGCTGTCATGGGTCCGTTCAGGTAAGAGCCCCATGCCCATGCTTCGCCGAAGTAGCACATGGCACAACTAGGATCGAGCTTCCAGGCCTCACGGAATGAGCGAGCTGCGAGGTTCGGATCGAAGGCGTACATCAACTGTATGCCCTGATCGAAAAAGCGTTGAGCCTCTGAGGACGTGGTCGTGATTTCTCTATGAAATTCACCTAGGCCGCGCCCATCGTGGTGCATAGGCATGGGCTCGTCGAATCCGGCTGGGAACTCAAGATCTTGCGCCGCTAAGGGCGCAGCTACGAGTGTCGCCATGAAGACTGAAGCGACAATATGTGCGCGCATCGGTAGTTACTCCAAGCAAGTAAGAATGGTCGCTGAATCTGCTCCAGTCGTCGGCTGGCGTCTACTGTGGAGAAGAACTTCGGTGACTAAACCGATGAGATGAACAGGGAAGATCGGCCATCGTAGCTACTGGCCTCAGGCGCTTTAACGCGACAGGTTGTCGTCGCCGCTTCAAGACTGGAACGAGGAGCCGACTCCATGCCAAGTGCTGAAAGTCCCAAACTCTCTCGCCGCACGTGGATCACGACAACTTCTGGGGTGATCGCAGCAGGTCTAGTGAAGACCCAGGCGGATGCGATTCAATTGATCGCTCAGGAAGCTCCGACTGATCCAACTAAGGTTCCGGGTCGACTGGTTTCCGAAATAGGAAGCAGGGCGCCGTCCGAGCAGCCCAAAAGACTCATCAGGGCGCCCGCACTTTCGTCGTCGTCGCGCACTCCTCTTGCGGATCTGATGGGAACGATCACGCCAGCGGATTTGCACTTCGAGCGGCACCACGCTGGTATCCCAGACATCCGGTTTGAAGATCACGAATTGCTCGTTCACGGTATGGTTGAAAGACCGATGGTCTTCCGCATGTCAGAACTCATGCGTTATCCGCAGGTCTCACGAATCCGCTTTCTGGAGTGCTCTGGAAATGGAGGGGGCGTCTACAATCGCGAGAGGATGCCGACTGAGGTGACGGTTCAGGCTCTCGACGGCTTGTTGAGCACGAGTGAATGGACTGGCGTCGCGGTATCGACGATCCTGCGCGAGGTCGGAGTCAGGCCTGGAGCAAGCTGGGTTTTAGCGGAGGGAGGGGACTCTGCGGTCATGTCTAGGAGTGTCCCTCTCGACAAGGTGATGAAAGACTCAATTCTCGCCTATGGTCAGAATGGGGAGCGTATTCGGCCGGAGCAGGGTTACCCACTCCGCCTCTTCAATCCAGGATATGAGGGCAATACATCGGTCAAATGGCTTCGCCGAATCGAGGTCACCGATCAGCCTACGCACACTAGAGACGAGACGTCGAAGTACACCGACCCATTGGGAGATGGGACAGTCCGACAGTTCAGTCTGGTGATGGACGCGAAGTCTGTGATCACTTTTCCCTCCTACCCCTACGTGCTCCCGGATAAAGGGTGGTGGGAGATTCGTGGATTGGCCTGGTCCGGAAGAGGGAGGGTCACTCGAGTTGAGGTGAGCACCGATGGTGGCAGGAACTGGTCCGATGCAGCTCTAGAGGGGCCGATTCTAGAAAAGTCTACGGTTCGCTTCCGTCATCTCTTCGATTGGAATGGGCGTGATACTGTCATTCTGAGTCGTGCAACCGACGAGACGGGCTATGTGCAGCCGACAGTCGAGCAGCTTTGGGAAGCGCGCGGCACAAGAACGTCTTATCACCAAAACCATCAGCGTGCTTGGAAAATTGCACGAACGGGCGAGGTAACATTCGGCCTGGGAGACCTCGTATGAGTCAGTGGTCTAATCGGGGCGCAGACGTCGCAAAACTTTCTGTCGTATCGCTAGTGGCCGTCACATTGATGGTCGCTTGCGGTGATACGAGTGAGACATTTTCTAGCGGTCAGGTTACTTCTGCCGAAATTGCGATGCCTGGAACGGCATTTGGGCTACCAGCGAACGCGCCTGACCGTTTTGATTTCGGAGCTGAAGCTTCCGAGCAGCGGGTCGCAATGTGGGACATCGACGTTCGCCCGGATGGAGTGGGGCTCCCAGAAGGGAATGGGTCTGTCCAGGAGGGTCGGGAGATCTACAATGTTCACTGCGTTGCTTGCCACGGTCTCACTGGAACCGAAGGCCCCAACGATCGATTGGTCGACAGCGAACAGTGGGAGAATGTCCCCACCACACGAACTGTAGGGAACTATTGGCCCTATGCTACTACTCTCTACGACTACATTCGCAAGGCGATGCCTCAGCTGACTCCCGGCATACTAACGGTCGATGAGGTCTATGCCGTCATCGCCTACGTTCTGTGGATGAACGAGATCGTTCCGGAGGACGCAGTGATGGACGCCGAAACTCTACCAGCGGTGGTTATGCCGGCACGTGACAAGTTTGTTATAGATGATCGAGTCGGAGGAGCTGGGATAGTTCGATAACGATTAGAGATGGGCTGGTTCCTCGGCACTGCTTTACATTCGCGCTATATCAGTCTCTGGGTTGTTCGTACCGACTAAGGTCATCGGCCATTTGCGCTGCCATGTAGTTAAGGAGCACTGTGGCAGCGGGCGTCTGGTTGACATTCCCAATCATGATCGAGTACTCAGGCTCGTTTCCGTCCGCCCCACCGATAGCGGTCAGTATCACTGGATCTCCGGCACGAAATCTCACAACGTGAGCCGCCCCTAGTGGTATCGCGGCTTCGAGAGGGGTACCCGATTCTGCAGGGCCGCTCCAGAGGATTTCAGGGGCATTTATGTCGTCGAAGTGAAGGACATAGCGCGTCTCTGTTCCGAGTGGCTCGTTGAGAGCGGCCCGTATGCCGAACGCAGGCGTTACCGCGAGCGTGGGGTGATCAATAGCAATGCCAAGAGAATCGTTTATGACGTCATATCGGGCGAGTTCTGCCACTGACATTTGGTCTTTTTCTCTGAAGAGCGGTGAAAAGGAGAGTGATACCGCTACGTTGCCCACACGCGCGTAACCAATTGTGCGTCCTCCTCCCAGCTGGCCATCAGCTGTTGGCTGAAGAGGTGAGGGTACAGTCCAGGGTCGCGTCTCTTGAATTTCCCATACCGAATCTCCGGTATCCACGAAGCGGAAATCCCTAGCTTCACCCGCTGGCAGAGCTGCTTGTTCGCAGATGGGACCGGAAGCATCCCCGCACGCACCTAGGACTGCACCTCGTACAAAGATCGCTCCATCGCAGGGTCCGGCGGCTTGGATTAGCGCGGTGTTTGCGGTGAGCACGCTGTCTGCATACTGCTGGACGGTCGTGAGTGCTTCGGTGATCACAGCTTTTATTGTCTCTCGGCCTGCCTGTCGTTCTGCGAGCACACCACTGTCCTCTGACATTACGTAGCGTTGCGCGAGTGCGGCGTCAGTGGTGAACCAATTCTGAACGAGGACTTCGGTTTCGTCTGAGGACTCAAATGGCTCGACCATCATCCGGTCTTCCAGTGCGACAGCCTCAGCGATCTCTCCTAGCCTTGTACCCCGAGTAACTATCGGGGC
>DLTN01000064.1:0-6852 GCA_002500925.1 Gemmatimonadales bacterium UBA7835
GATGAGGTGCGAAGGCTTTCCGACGGTGTTCCTGGTCGCCGGTATACGTTTGGATACGGCACTGACAGCAGTGCTTTCCTGAGTGAAGGGCAACTAATACTGAACCTAGAGGGAGATATCGAGCCAGTCCTGCAGCGCGATGAATTACCTCTGATCGGAGCTCATAACGTTACGAATGCCTTGGCTGCGGCGCTGACGGCTCGACTTGCTGGTGCTGGCTCAGGAGGTGTCACCGCAGGACTCGGTTCTGCGCGTGCACTCCCACATCGTTTAGAACCTGTAGCAGATCGCGCCGGTGTCCTCTGGATCAATGACTCAAAGGCTACGAATGTTGCAGCGACTCGTAGTGCTCTCTCTAGTCTAGATCGCTCGGTTATTCTTCTCCTAGGTGGCAAAGATAAGGGTGAAGACTTTGGGCAGCTTGCCGAGGCCATGCGTGGTCGCGCGCGTGTCGTCGTCGGTTATGGTGCCGCAGGTTCTAGGGCGATCAATGAACTGAGCGAAGCCCTCCGTGTTGGCAGTAATGAAGGGGATGAGTCTATTGGAGAATCCCGCGCCAGCCCTTCGTTGCGGTTGGTCGAGGGATCACTCGAAGATGTCGTAGTGAGTGCACGCAACTGGGCCGAGTCAGGTGATGTCGTACTTCTCTCACCAGCTTGCTCTAGCTTCGACATGTACGAGAACTACGAGCACAGAGGCCAGCACTTCACACTTCTCGCGAGGACTGAAGTGTGAGCATTATTCGGCCATTGGACATAGCTCCCGTTGGACCAGCTCGCCTTCCTGACTCAGGTTTGGGTCAGGGCTGGGAAGCTGCTGCGGTGTTCGGCCTCACACTGCTTGTACTGGCATTCGGACTAGTCACCCTATACAGCGCGTCTTCGGTTTTTGCGATTAACCAAGGCTTATCGGACACCTTCTACGTCACCCGGCAAGGGGTGGGAGCACTCGTCGGACTCGCTGGTCTCATGTTCTGCGCCTGGATGCCTTACCGATATTGGGCAGCCTTGGCATGGCCCTTGATAGCGGTCAGTGTTGTGATGCTTTTGCTCTGCGTACTTCCGTGGACTCATGGGATCGCACCGGAGATTAATGGAGCTCGTCGGTGGCTTCGAGTAGGTGTGACCATTCAGCCGTCCGAGGTCGCTAAAGTGGCCATCATTGTCTGGTCAGCCACTATGGCTGTTAAGAAGGCCCCGTATTTTCAGTCCCTGAGACGCGGCCTTGGTCCGTTCCTTATGGTTTGGGCTCTCGTCATCGGACTCGTAACGGCGGCGCCTGACCTATCTACAGCGATCGTTATTGCGGCGCTTGGTGTCCTAATTGTATTCGCTGCTGGAGCTCGGGTCTCGCACTTCGTTTTCCTGGGGGCTCTTGTCTCACCGGCACTGTACTTTCTTCTCTTCGCCAGTTATCGCCGTCAGAGGCTCGAGGTTTTTCTGCAACAACTCTCTGACCCAACCGGAGCTGGTTACCAGGTACTGCAGTCTCTGATCGGTTTCGGATCTGGTGGTGTGACTGGAGTAGGCTTTGGCGAGGGTCGGCAGAAGCACGGTTTTCTTCCGGAAGCTCACAACGACTTCATCTTCGCAATGATCGGAGAGGAGTGGGGGTTTTTAGGAATCACTGTTGTCGTTGTTTTTTACGTCGCCTTGGTCGTGATCGGATTCCGGATTGCCAGCAGGGCTCCGGATATGTTTGGAGGGCTGCTGGCGATCGGATGTACCAGTCTCATAGCAGTGCAGGCCATGCTCCATATGTCGGTGGGGTTGGCTCTTGCTCCCGCGACTGGGCTTGCTTTGCCGCTAATCTCCTACGGGCGTTCGAACCTGATCGTTACTCTCGTGGCAATAGGAATCCTGATTTCGGTGGCGCGAACCACCTCCGGTGGCAGGGAAGCCCATGCTTGATACGTTGAGAATCCGGGGGCCACTTGTTGTTGTCTCGGGAGGTGGGACGGGCGGGCATCTCTATCCAGCACTAGCGATAGCGGATGCACTCAGAGAAGTGCGGCCAGACGTACATATCACGTTCGTCGGTGCCAAGCGTGGCCTTGAAGCGAGAGTCCTGCCAGAGAGGGCGGAGGACCATTTATTACTCCCCATAAGCGGTTTCAATCGTGGTCGTGCAATTAGTCTGTTCCCAGCACTCGTTGGGCTCCTTGTGGGACTCATCCGTGTTATTGACTTCTTCAGGCGCTACCACCCCGAGGTTGTAGTGGTGACCGGTGGTTATGCCGGAGCTCCTGCAGGAATAGCAGCGGGTCTTATGGGTGTCCCCCTAGTGCTTCAGGAGCAGAACTCCGTGCCTGGTATTGTCACGAAGCTTCTTACAAAAGTTGCTACTCGTGTCCACGTAGCGTATCCGGAAGTAGTTCACCGCCTGCCGCTTAGCGCAGGACGTTGCGTTGTCAGCGGAAATCCAGTGCGGTCTCGATCGGGTTTGGGGCGCAACGAAGCGCGGCGCGCGTTCGGTATCCCTGAGCAAGCAACCTTGGCGTTCGTGACCGGTGGCAGCCAGGGTTCTTCGGCTCTCAACGAAGTCTTCACAGCCTACGTGGCCGGTGTTTCCCGTGGCGACATCAAACGGCCAGAGGAGCTTCACCTCCTCTGGTCGACTGGCAGCGGACACTTCGCAGGCGTTGTTAAGAGTTTCGGCGAGCGTGGGCTTCCTAGGTGGGTCCATACTCTGCCCTATATTGAAGACATGCCGGGTGCGCTTGTCGCGGCGGATCTCGCTGTGAGCCGCGCTGGCGCGATGACGATCGCGGAGTTCCTGAACCATGGTCTTCCTGCCGTACTGGTGCCTCTGCCCACCGCAACGGAAAACCATCAAGAGCATAATGCGCGCGCCCTGGAAGCTGCAGGAGCAGCTCGTGTCGTTCCTCAGAGGGAATTGTCTCCCAGCCGGCTAGCGAAAGAGATCGCTTCGATGGCTATGGATCCTCTTAGCCTAGAGCAAATGGGTATGCGCGCCTCAGAGCGTGCGTATCCGAGGGCAACACAGGAGATCGCTGGTGACGTTACAACGATGCTGTCCCCGATAAGGAGCGCCGCTTGACCGAGCAGCCTGACCTCAGGGCACTTTGCGCCGGTGGGATAGTCCATTTCATGGGCATAGGCGGAGCAGGTATGTACCCTCTCGCCGAATTGCTCTTGCGCAGCGGCGGCATGGTTACTGGGTGCGACTTGAAGGAAAGTGTCGCTCTCCGTGATTTAGAAGCGCTGGGGGCTAGGGTGTTTGTTGGACACGATGAAGCGCATATCGCTGACGCTGCAGCTCTCGTGATGACCGCTGCAGTTCCCGAAGACCATCCTGAGGTGCTCGCAGCAAAACGAGCGGGGATCATCGTAATGAAGCGCTCTGAGGCGCTCGGAATGTGGGTGGCTTCGGGAAGAGTTATTGGAATAGCCGGTACGCATGGGAAGACGACAACTACCGCTATGGCTACGGAAATCTTGGCTGCGGCGGGAATGGACCCCACTGGACTGGTTGGTGGCCGAGTGAACGACTGGGATGGAAACCTTCGGTACGGGAAGGGAGATGTTTTTGTAGTGGAAGCCGATGAATACGACCGTTCTTTTCTAACGCTCTCCCCGGACGTTGCGATAATCACAAACGTGGAGGCGGATCATCTTGATATCTATGGTGACCTTGATGGAGTCCGAAGCGCCTTCTTGGAGTTTGTGGCAGGAGTACGGGGTGGTGGCCGGGTCGTCGTCTGTGCCGACGATCATGGGGCTTCCTCTCTGCTCCCCGCGATAGGACCAAGCAGCTATACGTATGGAACTTCGGCTGGTTCAATGCTACGCGCGACGGATATTCGTGTTACTGAGGGCGTATCGTCTGCGAGACTTTGGGAGGATGGGAAAGGTGTTGGAGACCTCAAACTCAAGATGGGCGGCCGTCACAATCTCTTGAACGCACTCGGTGCCGCAGCTTCCGCTAGGGCGTTGGGTGCTGAATGGGATGACATCAAGACGGGACTTTCCAATTTCCGCGGGGTTGAGCGTCGCTTCCAGCTTGTTGGAGAGGTAAACGGAGTTGTTGTCATCGACGACTACGCTCACCATCCCACTGAGCTTGCTGCTGCGCTGCGTGCGGCACGAAATATGTATGAAGGTCGTCGCTTGGTTGCGGTCTTTCAGCCTCATCTCTATTCGCGCACTCGAGATTTCGCCCGCGCGTTCGGCGAGGCACTCGCAGTAGCTGACAAGGTGTGGCTTACGGACATATTCCCGGCGCGCGAAGACCCGATCCCTGGGGTAGACGGATACACTCTTGTATCAGCCGTTATTGAGGCAGGGGTGGACGACGACTTGTGCTATGTGGAGTCACTCGACGCCTTGGCCGCTCAAGTGGCGGCCGATACGCGGGAGGGTGATGTAGTGCTGACACTCGGTGCTGGGTCAATTGAGTTCACTGGAACAGAGCTTGTCCAACTTTTGGAGGTGCCTGCCTATGCCTAACGCTACCGTCAAACGGCAGCTCAGGATTTTAGCGGTGACCGTCGTGATCGCTCCTCTGGCATATTGGGGGCCTCACTTGGTTGAGACTGTGCGTGATCTTGAGGTCTTTGCCGTGCGTGAGGGTCAGATTGAGGTGCTGGGTATCAAGCGGTTGACCAAGCAAACGGTAGTGAGTCGCCTAGGCCTAGGGTCTATGGCTTCATTTTGGGGCGACGCGGCAGTATGGAGGGAGCGGGTAAAAGCAGATCCTCTTGTCCGTGAGGTGGAGATCCAAAGGAAGTTTCCGAATGGGCTAATCATCACTGTGGATGAGCGTGTTCCGGTTGCGTTCGCTGGAACGTCGATGCTCGAACCAGTCGACGCAGAGGGGTATCAGTTACCGATCGATCCGACCGCGCCCGCACTAGACCTACCAATCATCAGTTCTGAAAGTCGCGGACCGGACAATGCGGGTCTTTTCCCGGAAGAGGTCCGCACGTTGGCCGCCGAATTAGAGCATCTCAATGCAACTCGTCCGGAGTTTGCGAATCGGATTTCCACCATCCGATTGCACTCGCAGGGCGTAGTTGCCGCTCGGCTTCATAGCCCTGATGTCGAGTTCATCATGCCGATCCGTACCGAGCGAGTCCGGATCGAAGAGGGCGAATCAGCGCTAGGACACATCATGCAGCTGCGTTCTGGGCGACCACCAGCTGAGGTCGATCTGAGATTCTTAGACCAAGTGGTTGTCCGACCTGAACGCGCTATAGAAACCACTTCAACATACATGGCCGGGGGCCGATGACATGCGTTCGAACCTGATCGCTGGACTCGACATCGGAAGCACTCATACTTGTGCCGTCATAGGCGAGGTAGTCGGGGACTCAAGGCATCCGACCCTCGCAATCCTTGGTGTAGGCCAAGCCCCAACAGCTGGATTGCGTGGTGATTTTGTAATCAACATCGACGAGATGACAGAGTCTGTCCGCAATGCTGTGAGCGAGGCTGAACTCATGGCGGGTGCGACGGTGGACCGAGTATACGCAGGTATCGGCGGTGAACACGTGCGCGCTACAAATTCTATGGGAGTGGTGGCAATATCTGACGAGGAGGTCACGGAAGACGATGTCGAGCGAGTTCATATAGTCGCTCGAGCTGTGGCGCTTCCGCCCGATCGCGAAATGGTGCACGCCATCCGCCAGGAATACCGTGTCGATCACCAGGCGGGAATTAAGGACCCAATTGGCATGTCAGGAGTCCGCTTGGAGAGCGAAGTGTTCTTAGTCACGTGCCAGGTCACCGCATCGGCAAATATCACGAAGGCGGTCAACCGAGCCGGATACCGGGTTCAGGAACTCGTACTCGAACCTCTGGCCGGAGCCCGTGCCGTACTTACAGAAGACGAAAAAGAAGTCGGCGTAGCGATGGTTGAAATTGGCGCTCAGACAACCAACGTGGCTGCCTACTATGAGGGTAAGATCCACCATGTAGCGATCCTTCCCTTCGGTGGCGCGACCTTGACCCAGGACCTCATGCGAGGGCTGGCCGTGCCGTACAAAGAAGCACAGCGGGCCAAGGAGCATCACTCTCATGCCTTCGCGCAGATGGTCGACCCGCGAGAAACCGTTGATTTGCCAGGTCCATCTCCGAACCAGATGCGATCGGTGGCGTGCGAGCTAATCGCACACATCGTAGAGCAGCGACTGGATGAGATGTTTGGGATCATTCAAGGCGAACTCCAAGATCACGGAGTCGCCGAAAAGCTAGGTGCGGGGATCGTGCTGAGTGGCGGGAGTGCGTCGATCCCGGGAATTACCGAGCTCGCTCAACAGATTTTTGCGGCGCCTGTGCGTCTCGGGGTGCCGGCGGAAGGACTCGGCGGAATCGCGGATGTCGTGGCGCGTCCTCGTTTTACAGTTGGAGCGGGCCTCGCGCTCTGGGGTGCAGATCGCTTCGCTGAAACTGGCCGCGGTGCCTCAACCCGGGCTTCCGGAATAGTCACCAGGCTTGGCGTGTGGTTGAAAGAATTTTTCTAGTCGCAGTAGTACCAAAATCTCCGCTAGGGGGGAGAAAATGATGATCTTCGAGTTCGAAGAAACACCGATTGCGAATGCACGGATGAAGGTTGTGGGCGTCGGAGGAGCCGGCGGAAATGCCGTTAATCGAATGATTGACGAAGATTTGGAAGGGGTCGAGTTCATTTCGATGAATACCGATGGGCAAGCTCTCAAGCACTCAAAGGCACAGGTCACCTTGCAGATCGGAAAGAAGCTCACTCGTGGGTTGGGTGCGGGTGCTCGTCCGGAGGTTGGACGCCAAGCATTAGCAGAGAGTGAAGAAGAGGTCCGTCGTGCACTTGAGGGTGCCGATCTTGTCTTTGTAACAGCTGGAATGGGTGGTGGAA
>DLTN01000064.1:7156-79597 GCA_002500925.1 Gemmatimonadales bacterium UBA7835
TGGAATGGGTGGTGGAACTGGAACCGGCGCGGCGCCATTAGTGGCTGAGATAGCGCGGGAGATGGGCGCACTCACCATCGGTGTGGTGACAAAGCCCTTCTCCTTCGAGGGGAGGAAGAGGGAGCGTCAGGCGATGCAGGGCCTGGCGGAGCTTCGCCGCGCGGTAGACACCATGATCCTGGTGCCTAATGACCGACTTCTCTCCGTTGTGCCGAAGGGAACATCTTTCGCGGATTCGCTGAAGAAGGCGGACGAGATCCTTTTGAACGCAACACAAGGTATCTCCGATTTGATCCGAGTTACGGGTGAAATCAACGTCGATTTCGCGGATGTTAGGACGGTTATGGCGGCCCGCGGCCCAGCACTAATGGGGTCGGGTTTTGGGGAAGGTGATAATAGAGCTCAGGAAGCGGCTCAGGAGGCTATCTCTTCACCCCTATTGGACGATCTTTCAATCTCTGGAGCTAAGGGCGTCCTAATCAACATCACAGGTGGGATGGATCTCGCCATTGACGAGGTCACTACGATTTCGACGATTATCCAGGAAGAGGCGGGAGACGAGGCCGAGATCATTTTCGGTGCGGTTCACAATCCGGAACTAGAAAACCAGATTCGTGTTACCGTGATCGCGACGGGATTCGATTCGGAGAGCGAAGACAACGTTATTTCACCAGATTTCCGGCGCTCTCGTGCTCAGATCTCAACCCCGAAAACCGTTTCGGTAGAACCCAGTCAGCCGGTCGAGTTATCGGTGCCCGAGTCCGACAACACGAATCTGACTTTCAAGCACCCGGTAATAGAGCCGGCCGTGCAAACGGTTGAGTTCGAACTCAAGGATGAACGGGTTGCCATGGGGGGAGGGGTTTCGGAGCCGGTACTTCCGCTTACAAGATTTCCTGAGAGCATGGTATCCCGAGAGCAGATAGAAGGGTTAGATATCCCGACGTTCATTCGTCGTCAGATGGACTGAGTTGGATTCCTAGATTCAACTAGTTTCCCAGAGAGCGACTGTCCGGTGGAGGTGTCTGCCGGACAGTCGTTCTTCTAAGTGCTTTCGGGTGTCCGGACTCTTGATCCGGGAAGTGATGAGGAGTTAATGGTGAAGCGGAACGTCAGATCGATTATCTCACGAGGGGCGATTGCTATTGCAGCGATCGTCTGTTCTTCGTGTGAACCCGAGGTTCCGAGCGTCGGTTTTTTAGAGACGGTGTGGGTTCCACCCGCGGAGAAGGTGGAGGTCCATTCTCTTGGTCAAGGTGAGACATTCGGAGGACTCCTCTACGGAGCGGTCGATGCGAATGAGCAGGATGAGGTATTACGGGCTTTTCAGAACTATGCCGATCCGAGGCGCTTACGAGAGAGGACGAATGTGGTTCTTCGCTACCGGGCCGGTACCAATAAGCTCCGGAGTGTAGACGTCGCGGTTAGTAAAGATCGAACAGTCAGGCTCACTCGGGTCGATGACGGATGGGGATCGCGGCTTGTCGAGACCCCCATCTTTGTTGATACGGTTTATGCAACCGGTGAGATCAGTGAGACGTTTTGGGGTTCTGTCGTGAACAACGTCGACTTGGTTGAGATGACTTTTGAGGATCGCAACCTTCTCATAGATCGCCTGGATAATGTTTTTCAGTGGCAAATGGACTTTTCTAGACAGATCCGGGAAGGTGACAGCTACCGTTTTGTATTTGAACGAGAGGTGCGCCCGGACGGCTCAATGCGAGATGGAAAACTGCTTGCGGCGGAATTCGTGAACCTGGGTGTTCCATATCACGCGATCTATTTTGACCCGAACGGTGATGGATATGGGTCGTATTTTGATTTGGATGGAGAGTCTGTTCGAAGGGCGTTCCTCCTCAAGCCACTATCGTACCGCCGTATTTCTGGACGGTTTTCGAGCGGGAGGCGTCACCCGATCCTGAACACCATACGAGCTCATCGAGGAATCGACTACGCTGCGAGCATTGGTACGCCTGTTATGGCGACCTCCGACGGGGTGATTATCCACAGGGGACCTAAGGGTAGCTTCGGCAATACGGTGGAGATCCGACACTCGAATGGCTGGGTTACCAGATATGCACATTTGAATGGGTTTAACGGTGATGTGAACCTAGGAACGAGAGTTCGACAAAGTGATGTGATTGGCTATGTGGGAATGACTGGGCTAGCGACGGGACCGCACCTGCACTATGAAATGTTGCAAAATGGTCGACACCAAGATCCCTTGGCGGTCGATCTTCCGTCTGGGGATCCGGTGCCCGCGGATGACATGACCCGCTGGCGTGCAGAGATGTCCGGAAGGTATGAACTGCTGGAGACGATTAGAGGACAGAGCCCGTTGCGCACGTTTGAGGCGGAGGCCGGAGACGGTCGAGCATCGGGCGGGCCGCAGCAGGGCGAGGGAGCGTAGAGAAAATCTTAGGATTTCCCATCAGTCGCATGCTAGTGTTTCTGTTCTTGGCGGGGATTCTCGCTACGTATGCGTTTTGGGTTTACCTCCGCGTCGAATTAACAGTGCCGGCCGCCCGAAGCTTGGCTGTCGTAAGGGCCTCGATACTGTCACTGGTACTTCTTCTTCTGTTTGATCCGCGGCTACCTTTCGAGGCCACAGGAGCAGCCCCTACTCCTTGGGTGCTGCTCGACGCTTCAATGAGTATGACAGTAGAGGGCCTGGAGGGGTCCAGCCCAGCAGAAGTTGCGGCGGAGAGGGCAGCCGAACTAGAGACTGAGGGCTGGGAAGTATTCCGCTTTGGCAACGGGAATCTGGTGCGGCAAGTCAATGAGACACAACGAGCTAGTGAAGGACTCATAAGTGAGTTGGCGCCCTCATTACAGCTAGCGGCAGAGTCAGGTGCGAAGGAGGTTCGCGTCCTCTCCGATCTTCGCTTTACTGACCCAGTTGCGATTCAGTCCGTGCTCGACGTGATCCCCGTAGCTGTTCAGTTCGAAGATCTTTCTCTAGTGGCACGTAATTCCGGTATCGCACGGTTTTCAGTGAGCGACGTCCTTTATCCGGAAGACTCCCCTGCAGCCGAGATTGAAATTTTTGGCGGTAATTCAGGTGACTCGGTAATCGTGGAAATTTTCGAGGAAAATCGTGAGGTAGCTCAGGTGCGGGTTCTAGCTCCGGGTCCGGGACTCCGGGCCACAGGCACAGTTCGACTTCCTCCAGCAGGGGAGAGCGGGCATCTTCGATACACTGCAAGAATTGCGGACGAGGAGCAGGTTGACGACGCTTTTCCAAGCGATGATGAGGCGGTCACTTATGCGGGTATCGGATATCCAGCTGGGGCGCTGGTTCTTGTTTCTGCCGTCCCAGATTGGGAGCCGCGCTATCTTCTTCCGGTTCTGGAGAAGGTCACCGGGCTCCCTTCAATCGGGTATCTTCGAGCTGGACCAGATCGTTTTGTGCGTCTCGGGTCGGCGTCCGATAGAGGTATCCCCGCGGACTCTAGCACCGTGAAGCGTGCGGCGACTGAAGCCGCTTTATTGGTGTTGCATGGTCTCGGAGTCGATGCGGATCCGTGGATAGCCGAGATTGCGGAAGGTCAGGGACAACGCCTTGTTTTACCGCTGGACTCAGAGGGAACAAGGGCTGTAGGATTGGAGACTGGCGACCCGATATCTGGCGAGTGGTATGCGTCTCCTGATGTACCGACATCTCCGATTGCTGGAGCGTTGGCCGGCGTAAACCTCCAGGGCCTCCCACCGCTCTCAGGGGCGATGGTACCCTCCACTCCTCTACTCCTGCCCCCGTTGCAGATACAGCTCAGGGGAGCCGGCTCCCCTGAGAGCGCCTTTGGACTGATAGAGCGGCCAGGAGGTCGAGTTGCTGTAGCCCTAGCTTCTCAATTCTGGCGTTGGGCTGCACGTGAGAATGGTCATGAACCGTATCGTAGGATCTGGTCCGGGATAGTGGACTGGCTTCTCGCGGGTGAAGAGGTTATCGCTGCTGAGCCTCGACCAATGGTATGGGTGACATCTCGTGGACAGAAGATCGCGTGGAGTCTCGGTGGAGACTCTTCATCCGTGCATCTAGAGGTTTGGTCAGGAACAGAGGTCGTCACCGACACGACCTTGGTCGGTGGTGGAGAAGCAATGACTGGAGCGCTGGATCCTGGTTTATACACGTACACACTAGTGTCTGAATCCGGTGACACCGTTGGAGCCGGCCGCTTCGATGTGTCGGGAGTGTCTCTAGAGATGCTTCCGGTTGCAAAGATGCCTGAGTTGTCACCCGGTAGTCTAAGTTCACCTGGTAACGCTGAGGATTCTGGGCGACCGCTCCGGACATATCCGTGGGTGTACCTTCTAATAATGGTGTTGCTTTGCAGCGAATGGATTGTTCGGCGCCGCACTGGACTGCGCTGAGGAAGTCAGCATGGCTAGGCTCTGTAAGAGAAAATCCGAGAGAGAAAAGAGCCTCTGGAAACGCGTCGTAAATCTTGCACTGTCGGATGTTCGAGTGCTCGCGACTGGAGTCGATACTGAATCACTGGAAGATATGGAGGAGAAGCTCCTTGCCGCTGATTTTGGAGTCCCAGCTTCCCTTCGACTCACGGATCGAGCGGAAGAGGCGCTGCGACGGGGCATAGCGAGTGGGGAAGAGGAACTCATTGATGTTCTTCGGTCAGAGATTATTAAAATATTCGATGCCGGACCGGATTCTGAGTTAGTGGAAGCGGAAGGGGGCCCGACCGTCTACCTGATTGTGGGTGTGAACGGAGTCGGAAAGACAACCTCCATCGCAAAGCTGGCGTCTCACCTCATTGAGGAGGGTCACAGCGTAATGATCGCGGCAGCGGATACCTTCCGAGCTGGAGCCGTTGCACAGCTCCAGATGTGGGCTGAGCGCACAGGGGCGGATTTCATTTGTGGTCAAGAACGGAGTGATCCGGCAGCGGTGGCGTTTGACGCGCTAGAGGCCGCTGCAGCACGTCGGATTGACTTCGTTCTGATCGACACAGCCGGAAGACTCCATACCAACAGCGATCTTATGGGAGAACTCGCTAAGATCGAACGGGTGGTTAGTAGAAAGATTCAGGATGCCCCCCATGAAACTCTCATGGTGCTGGATGCCACGGCGGGACAGAATTCTGTTCGTCAAGTAGAGGCCTTTTCGAAAGCACTAAGCGTCACCGGTATCATCCTTTCGAAGATGGATTCAAGTGCTAAAGGTGGAATCGTCGTAGCGTTACAAGAGGAGCATGGAGTACCCGTGAAACTGATCGGGGTAGGCGAGAGGCTCGAAGATCTGGAGGCTTTCGATGTGAATCTCTTCCTAGACGCGGCATTAGGATGAACTACTCACACCTTGATCGCCCCATACAGTTTCTGAAGGGTGTGGGTCCCAAGAGGGCGGACGCCTTCGCTCGTCTCGGAATTACGAGCGCTCGGGATCTCCTCTACCATGCGCCTCGTCGGTATGACGACGCTTCTTCCGTGGAGTCTATCGGCAGTCTTGAAGTTGGGATGGACGCGACCGCTATTGGTCGCATTCGGAGCAAGGGGGTTATACCGACACGTCGTGGTCTACGAATTTTTCAGGCAGTTCTTGAAGACGATTCGGGGATGATCACCGTGGCTTGGCCGGGCCAACCGTGGCTTGATCGAAAGCTGCGCGAGGGAGACACTCTGCTGGTTTCTGGTCGGGTGAAGTTTTTTCACGGACGCCAACTACAACCGCGAGAGTACATTGTGCTGGAACGCGGGGTGGGTGGAGAGTCGGCATCGAGCACCGATACGGAGCTGGAATCGGGTATGGTCTTCGTCTCTTATCCGGCCTCTGAGGATGTGCCTCAATGGGTGCTGCGGAGCGTATTTGACAAGAATCTCACTGAAATGCTCACGTGGGCTGACGATGATGAATATGTCACCCCACGAATGCAGGCCGAACATGGATTGCCCCGACTAGCAGAAGCGTTCAAGTGGCTCCACAGACCGAAGACTATATACGAGGCAGAGAAGGCACGTCGTCGGTTGGCATTTGATGAGCTCTTCTTCCTTCAACTCATCCAGGCGCAGGCCAGACGCAAGGCAACTGAGGACAACCCCGGGATCCAGCACATTAGAACTAACGAATTGATACGGCCGTTGCACCAGGCCTTGCCCTTTGAGCTGACAACTGCGCAGGGACGCGCCCTCCGTGAGATATACAACGATATGTGTTCGGGCCGCCGCATGAACCGAATGCTTCAGGGGGATGTCGGTACCGGGAAGACCGCGGTTGCGGTCTTCGCAATGTTACTTTCGGTCGAGGGTGGGCGTCAGGCATGCCTCATGGCGCCTACTGAGATCCTGGCTGAACAGCATGCACGGGGAGTCTCCCGAATGCTCGATCCGCTAGGGGTCGAGGTCACTCTCCTTACTGGATCTCTAAGTGTCCGTAGCCGCCGAGACGCCCTTGAATCTATTTCGAGCGGATCTGCGAGGATTGTTGTCGGAACGCACGCTCTGATCCAAGAAGCGGTGGCATTCGATGAGCTTGGTATCGTGGTGATCGATGAGCAGCACCGATTCGGCGTGAAGCAGAGGATGGCGATTTCGGACCGTGAGGGTCGTATACCCGATATTCTGGTCATGTCTGCTACGCCAATTCCTAGATCTTTGGCTATGGCGCTTTACGGAGACCTCGATCTGAGCCTGCTTGACGAAATGCCCCCAGGAAGAAAGCCGGTTACGACCAGCCTTCGATCGACGGATCATCGCACGGCGGTATACGAATTCGTCCGTTCTGAGATAGCTATGGGCCGGCAGGCATACATAGTGTACCCGTTGGTTGACGATTCAGAAAAAATTGATCTACTCTCCGCCAAGAGGGAGTTCGAACGACTTTCCTCTGAGGTTTTCCTTGAAGAACGAGTTGGCCTAATTCATGGACAGCTTGCGAGTGCAGAGAAAGACTCGGTCATGCGAGAATTCATCACGGGAAAGATTGATATACTGGTCGCAACCACGGTGATTGAGGTGGGAATTGATGTGCCCAACGCTAGTGTGATGCTTATAGAGCATGCTGAGAGATTCGGCTTGTCTCAGCTGCATCAGCTTCGTGGTCGAGTGGGTCGCGGCACTGCGGAGAGCCACTGCATTTTGGTTGCCGAGCCTGGCGAGAATGCTCTGGAGAGATTGCGGATTTTTCGTGATACCAGCGATGGCTTCGAAGTTGCGCGCGCGGATCTCCAAATTAGGGGTCAAGGAGACCTCTTCGGTAGTCAGCAGCATGGACGAGACCCGGCGTTGCGGTTTGCGGACCTCCTGTTGGATGAGGATCTTCTAGTGGACGCTCAGAGTGAGGCACGGGCGCTTGTGGAGGAAGATCCGGAGCTTGAGCGCGCCGATCATGCCGCGATTCAGGCCCACTTAGAAGGACTGTACAAGCACCGTCTTGCCATGTTTAGGGTCGGTTGAGCAGCTTCCCCTAACCGCGCATTATGTGCATTGTCCTGCTTCGCGTCGATAAGTTGATTCGACGCAGACTCTTAGATCGCGATGCGGCACGATGATGGTGGAGATCAGACAGCTCGGAGAGCATTTAGGTGAGCAGGTAACCGTTCGTGGATGGGTGGAGGCAACCCGTGGACATGGGAAAGTCTCTTTCACGGTTCTACGCGATGGCACCGGTGTGCTGCAGGGTGTTCTTCTAAAAGAGACCGTGGACAACGCTACTTGGGATGTGCAGCAGTCACTGACTCAGGAGTCGGTGGTTGCTTTGACTGGTGAGGTCAAGGAAGACGCGCGTGCCCCGGGTGGGTATGAACTTGGGGTAACGGAAGTCGAATTGCTTTCCAGTGCGGAAGAGTATCCGATCCAGCCAAAGGAGCACGGGGTCGACTTTCTCTTAGATCATCGTCATCTCTGGCTTCGATCATCTATGCAGAGGGCAGGGCTTAGAGTGCGGGCGGAGGTGCAGCAGTCGATTCATGACTTCATGTACGAAAACAGCTTCGTTCGGATCGACACGCCTATTCTGACCGGAGCGATTGGTGAGCATGCGGGAACCCTATTTGAGACAGACTATTTTGGGGATTCGGCTTACATGGCTCAGACGGGACAATTGTACGTCGAGGCTGCTTGCCCAGCGTTTCGGAGGGTCTATTGCTTCGGGCCTACATTCAGGGCCGAGAAATCGAAGACTCGCCGCCATCTAACAGAGTTCTGGATGGTCGAGCCGGAGGTGGCTTTTGCAGATTCCAACGAGAACATGGAGCTCCAGGAGCAATTCGTATCATACATAGTGGGGCGGGCACTCGAGAGATGTCAGGAGGAGTTGAAAGTCCTGGAGCGCGATACCAGTATGTTGGAGCAGGTAACCCCCCCCTTCCCGCGAATGAGTTATACGCAGGCGGTCGAGCGTTTGAAGGAGCTTGGTTCGGACATTGAGTGGGGCCGGGATCTGGGTGCCGCAGATGAAGCGCTGCTCATGGAGGATCAGGAACTGCCAGTATTCGTGCACGACTATCCAAAGGCCGCTAAAGCATTCTATATGAAGGAGAACCCTGAGGATCCTCGTACGGTATTGTGCGATGATCTTCTCGCACCTGAGGGTTATGGAGAAATAATCGGTGGAAGTCAGCGCGAAGATGATCTTGAACTGCTTGAGCGTCGGATCAAGGAAGAGAACTTGCCGGAAGAGGCATACGCTTGGTACCTAGACCTCCGAAGGTATGGAACCTTCCAGCATTCGGGTTTCGGCCTAGGAGTGGAGCGAACGGTAGCCTGGATCACCGGCCGGCATCATATACGTGAACTGATCCCGTTCCCGCGGCTCATGAATCGCCTTTACCCGTAGGCTCTGAATGCCCTGTGTCGTCTTAGATATGATGGATCGAAGACCCATCTGGGCTATGCCTGATTGGGTCAGTGAGCATATCAGAGATGCCCTTCCTGCCTCATGGACTCTCGAAGTAGTCGAGGAAGAGACGGACGGATCAGGTGACGGTTCGGCTCGGGTCTCTGAGCACATCCTGGACCTAGTGAAAGAAGCCGAGGTTTACTTCGGTTACGGAGTACCTGCTGAGATTATAGATGTAGGCAGCAGACTCAGGTGGGTCCATTCTGGTGCATCGGGCGTTGGCTCCTCATTGACACCGGCCATGCTGGCGAGCGACGTCATCTTCACGAATTCCGCTGGAGTACATGCGCCTCCAATGGCCGAGACCGTGCTCGCTATGCTTCTGTACTTCACCAGGGGATTGGACCTTGCTGTTGAATCACAGAGGCGTTCTGAATGGTCAACAGAGCGATTCTATATCGCTGATGCTCCTCTTCTCGAGTTATCCGCCATGACGATTGGGATAGTCGGGTTTGGCGGCGTAGGCCGTGAGGTCGCGAGGAGAGTAGCATCTTTAGGCGCTAGGGTGATGGCCTTAAAGAGAACGCCAGTTCCAGTCGAAGGAGGCCCTGTCCAGTTGACTGGGGCGGAAGGAACAATGGTTGCCGGTATAGAGATGGTTTGGGGTGATTCCGGGCTTGATTCTGTCTACAGGGAGTGTGATGCGATCGTGTTGGCCGCACCAGACACCCCTAAAACAAGAGGTATGATCGACGCCGATGCCCTGAACCGTATGAAGTCCGGTGTGATCATCCTTAATGTTGCCCGGGGACGTCTGATAGACGAGAACGCATTGGTCGAGGCGCTAAGCAGAGGGAGGATTCGTGGAGCTGGTCTCGACGTCTTCACGGAAGAGCCATTGCCCTCGGATAGCCCGCTGTGGGCTCTAAAGAACGCGGTGATCACGCCGCACGTGTCTGCGGTCACGAGAAGATTCTGGAAACGTGAGACTGATCTGATTCTTAGGAATCTCTCCCGTTATATGGGTGATAGTCCCTTGGAAGAGTGGGAGAATGTTGTTAACAAGAAGGAAGGTTATTGACGCTCCTCCGATTTTACCTCGTCCCACAGCTTATTCAGAGTCGTAAGGCTGGCGGTGGACAGATCGATATCTTTTTTGCGAGCGAGACTTTCTAGTTTCTCGAACCGTCCAACGAACTTTGAATTAGCTCGTTCCAGCGCCGTTGTCGGATGTGATCCACCTAGTCTTGCCAGATTGACGCAGGCGAAAAGAAGATCTCCTACCTCTTCGATAAAGTCTTCAGAGTCGAGCGCATTCCCTGCCTCTTCGAGCTCTTCACTCGCTTTATCTAGCGCGCCTCGAGCGTCGTCCCAATCAAAACCCACGCTGGCTACTCTTTCTTGTATTCGATATGACCTCGTCAGGGGATCAAGACCCTTGGTTAACCCAGTAAGGACACCTGTGTCCTTTGCTCTCTCCCGGTTCTTTAATGCTTCCCACTCTTGGTGTTCGCCTGCGCCGAAAACGTCTGGATGTCGAGTAATCATTTTACTCTCTAGTCGGGCGTAGACCGAGTCTGCGTTGATATCACTGCTCTCTTCAGCGACTACGATCTGGAAAGCCAGATTAAGTAGGAGGTCTCCGAGTTCACTTTCCAGTTCTAGGTCATCCCCATTTCGGATGGCATCAACCACCTCGTGCGTTTCTTCTAATAGGTGTGGAATCAGTGATTCGGCGGTCTGCTGTGCGTCCCACGGACATTCACAGCGAAGGAATCGGACAAGATTCAATGCACGATCTAATGTGCCGGGTCCAGGGAAGTGATGTGCTTGATTAGTGGGGTTCATCGCGTATCCGTCCATTGGGTCTAAAGAACGTCATGTCCCAAGAACCGCTGCCTTAGGGGTCGTCGGACTGCCTTCTTTCTGGCATCTTTGAGGCCTCATGTTAACGCATCCAAAGGCCCGTGCATGGGTTCAGATAAGAGCCAATGCTCTGCGCGCCAATTTTATGGACGTCCGAGATCAGGTAGGATCTGAAACCGGGATTCTACCGATGGTCAAGGCAGATGCGTACGGGTTGGGGCTTGAGGCATCAATGCGCACTCTGGAGCCTCTGGATCCGTGGGGTTTTGGTGTCGCAACAGTCTCAGAGGGGGTCTGCTTGCGTGAACTTGGTTTTGCCGGCCGCATCGTTGTCTGTAGCCCAGCCCCGAGGGAGACGATGGAAGCGGCTGTCCAACATGGGTTAGAGCTCTCGATCTCAAGTCTCGATGCACTTCAAGCATTAAGTGAAGTAAGCAGCAGGACTGAATCAAAAGCTGACTACCACATCGACGTGGATACAGGAATGGGCCGTAGCGGATTTGATTGGGGAGATGCTTCTACTTGGCTGACTGATGCCACTAAAGGAGCGGGCGGTGCTAGCTGCGTCGGTTGCTACACCCATCTTCACTCAGCCGACGTGAATGATGATACAGTTGAAGAGCAGTGGGCTCGCTTCTCAAGAGTAGCAGAGCGCATAGGTTCCAAAAGGCGGGCTGACGATTCGGAATTTACATTTCACGTGCTAAACAGTGCGGGTGTTTTCCGTATCCCAGAATTTGCAAGTTCGGTTGTCCGCCCTGGAATCTTCCTCTACGGAGGAGAGATTGGGTATGGTCAGCCGCGTCCCCAACCCGTTGTTTCTGTGCATGCGCGTGTGGCACTTGTTCGGTCCGTTGCTCCTGGTACGACGTTAGGATACGGGTCGACATATGTGTCCACGGGAGAAGAACGGTGGGCCACCCTCTCCATTGGCTACGGCGATGGACTTTCAAGGGTCCTGTCGAACCGAGGTTGTGCGATATTGAAAGGTGTAAGGGTTCCGATCATTGGGCGGATCTCGATGGACGTGACAGTGGTAGACATCACTGACGTTGAGTCTGCGCGAGAAGGGGATGTCGCAACCTTGATTGGTTCAGACGGTTCGGTCACGCGAACCTTAGACCAGGTAGCAGCTGAGTCAGGAACGATCAGCTACGAGGTGCTCACGGGACTGACGAGTCGATTGCCTAGGGTATGGACGGACGAAAGCTAGTGAGTACCGTATTATATCAATTGCTAAGGAAGAAAAAGTCTTTGAGAGTTTTTGGTGAACATCGTCGTTTCGTGGTTCTCACGATGCTGGGCTTGTTGCCTCTGATCACTATTGGTTGTCAGGAGCAGATCCCGGTAGCGCTGGATGATCAGGCTGTTCCGGGCGTACCGGTGTCGGTGACAGTGGAAATCCCCTGGACCTCTTTCGGTTCCAACGTTGAGGTATTCGGAGGGTATGGGTCTGCTGAGGAGATTGGCTCAGGTGTCCTAGCTGAAGATTTTGCGGGAACACTTAATGCTAGGACATTGATGCGTATCGGGGCTTATCCGCGGATCGCGACTGTCCGTGACACGACTGGGGCCTCTCGTCCTGACTCGACGTTGACGATCCTGGGAGGCCGGTTCGTTGCTTTCTTCGATACGATTGCAAGCACCAACACGAATCCAGTGAGGCTCGCTTTGGGGGCCACTACGGAAGCTTGGGACATGGCGACCACCTCATGGACTTATGCGGTCGATACCATCAACGATCAGCGCCCATGGACGGAGGCAGGGGGAGGTGTAGTGACGCCTCTAGGAGAAGCCATCTGGGATCCTTCATTGGGTGACACTGCAGTCTTTGTTCTTGATTCGGTTCAGTTGGCGGAGTGGTCCGACACGACAGACCTTAGCATTGGTGCGAGAATAGACATCATTGATCCGGGCCATCGGCTGGCGCTTAATGCGGCTCTGATACGGCTTGATGCGCGACCTAGCAGTAACCCTGATACGATTATCGAGCTCACGGCGTTAACAAGCGGGTCAACATTCATATACAGCCCTTTCCCGGAACCGCCGCCAGATGGGGTACGTATTGGGGGGGCTCCTTCATGGCGGACAATCCTCGATCTTCAAATACCGTCAGTGATTGATGATGTCCCCGAGTTGTGTGCAGTCGTCAGTTGCCCGCACTCACTCTCTCCTGGTGAGATCTCCTATGCCGCGCTTGTGCTAACCAGTAGAACAACGGAACTAGCCTTCCAACCGACTGATTCGATTCGATTGGATGTCCGGCCCGTGCTAGACCGGGCCGTGATGCCCAAGTCACCGCTCGGCGTATCCCTAATCGCAAATCCGTTTGGTCGTTCGGTTTCCCCAGAAGCATTTGGTGGTTCATCTGGGTTGGAGATAGAGATTCCTTTCACGGGATACGCTAGAGATCGACTTCGTGGGAAGGACGCTAGTGGTGATCCGACTCCTGGGACCCTGGCACTTCTTTCGGTGATAGAGCCGTTCTCGATTACGTTTGCTTCTTTCGAAGGCCCATCTTCTGCAGGTGAGCCGTTTCTCCGGCTCATAGTCACCGTCGGGCCGCCGGTGGAGCTACCATGACCCGTCTGTGGATGACCTCGGCACGGGTAGCGGGCTTTCTTTTGTTGGCACTGACGTCAACGGCCACACCAGCGTATACACAGTCACTGTTTAATGCAGCGGGACTCGGTACTCCTGTTGATGCCCTAGACGGTCGAGCGCGTGCCTTGGGTAGTATAGGGATTGGCCTGACAGGTGGCTCGATGATGCAGACTGATCCGGGTGGTCTCGCTCGGCTCGAAATCTCGACAGGAATCATGGCTGCTTCACCGAGTTGGATTGACTACTCGGCCTCCAATAGTCGCTCAGGGACTTTTAAGGGAAACCGGTTTCCTCTTCTCGGTATAGCGTACCCGGTATTGGGTGGGATGGCTGCGATTCAGATTAGTTCTGTCCTTGACCAGACTTATGAAGTGACGAGGATCGGTGAGACTGATCTAGGTGATGGTCCTGTCCGGACATCGGATGCGTTTACCCAAGACGGTTCGGTCTCGAACGTGAACCTCGGTTTTTCTAGGGCTCTTACAGACTGGTTCGCTACGGGCCTGACGGTTGGACGCTTTGCTGGGAACCTAGATCGCACCCTCGTTCGAGCATACGGAGAAGAAGGTGTAGCAGGAAACGTCGACACATACGTAGAATCCGGTGTTTGGTCTTGGACTGGTTGGTCCCTCACCGCGGGAGCCTCGGCGGATTTCGAGAGTCTGAGAGTAGCGGCTAGTGTTCAGGTTCCGTCTGAGCTTTCGGGAACCGCTGCGGCTGACACTCGCGGGTCTGACAGGAGTTTCTCCATACCGGTCCAATATAGAGTGGGCGCAACAGCGGTACTCGGCCCGAGCATCCAAGTGCACGGGAGTGCCGTATTCGCAGACTGGTCAAAAATGCAGGATGACCTCTCCAGCGGGTATGCAAAGAGTGGAAGTGGGTATGGAATGGGAATAGAACTTTCTAGGGCTCGTCTGTTGGGAAAGGATGCGCCGTTACGCTTCGGGTTTCGTCAGACTGGACTTCCGTTTGCTTTTGAGGATGAATCCGTCAAAGAACGCATTTTGTCCGGAGGGTTGGGGCTAGTCCTAAACGAAACGGCTGGGTTCGTCCTGGCCGGTGTAGACCTCGCGATTGAGCGCGGACGCCGCAGTAGTGCAAATCTGACTGAAAACTTCTGGAGGGCGACACTGTCGCTCCAGACCTCCGGGTTCTGATCGGAACGAGTCGTGCGTGTTTACTACCACACATTCGGTTGTAAGGCGAATCAGTACGACACGGAAAGGATGCGCCAGGAACTAGAGGCACGTGGTTCCTACAAAACCGAAAACGTATCAGAAGCCGAGGTCATCGTTGTCAATACATGCACCGTCACGAATCAAGCTGACGCTGAGGCTCGTAGATTCATCCGTCGCATGCACCGTCGACACCCAGATGCACGGATTGTAGTCGCAGGGTGTTCCGCTGCACTCCGGGGCGAGGATTATACAGCGATGGACGGTGTCGCGGATGTTGTCGAGGGTCATGATGCAGTCCATGTGGCAAGGGTAGTAGAACACCGAAATGGCAGTGGGCTCACTCAGATTGAATTGAGGGGGTCGCTCGATAGAACCGATTATGAACCTGTGGGAGGTGAGCTTCTCCGCGCGCGACTCGGCGCCTCAAGGGGTTGGTTAAAGATCCAGGATGGCTGTGACCGCAAATGTTCTTTCTGCGCGACCCGGCTAGCGCGTGGAGCATCGAGATCTCGTGCCCTTCATGAAGTCATAGAGGAAGCGAAATTGCTGGGGAAGAGGCACGCAGAGCTTGTTCTCACCGGTATTCATATCGGTCACTATGGTATAGACCTCAACCCCCAACTCAGTCTAGGTCAATTGTGTGCGTCTCTGCTTGAGGCTGTGCCTGACGTGCGTTTTCGGGTTGGTAGTATCGAAGCTACTGAGGTCGACGCATTGTTGATTGAGTTGATGGAGTCTTCAGGAGGAACCCTCGCTCCACATCTTCACATGCCGCTCCAAAGCGGCGCAGATCCGGTCCTCCGACTCATGCGTCGCTGGCATACTAGAGAACAGTATAGGGTCCGTGCTCTTGAGATTGCCGAGCGTATCTCTCCCCTCGGACTGGGGGCTGACGTCATTACTGGATTCCCAGGTGAGACTGACGATGATCATGCTGTCACGCGGGCTCTTATCGAGGAAATCCCGTTCACCTATTTACATGTCTTTCCGTTCTCGCCGCGGAAAAATACCGTCGCGGAAACTCTTCCCAGACGGGTGCCCCAGCGTGTCGCAGGCGAGCGAGCAAGGGAGCTTCGCACTTTGGCTCAGGAGCGGGGCACGTTATATCGAGGGTCGCGGTCCGGAACTACAGCGACGGTCGTAGTAGAGGGTGGGGGACGGATGGGGATCACTGAGGACTATCTCAGAGTTCGAGTAGATGGAGAGCTTCGGGACGCGGATGTTTTTTGTGGGGCAGGGCATACAATGAACGGTTTGAGGCCAGATCTCTTGACCGGAACCCTGCGTGGGGATCCAGATGACCTGTATATTGTTCCGCTCGAGAGTCCCTCACTTTCTTATGTATGACTGAAAAGCTTGTGAAACGGGCCTACGTGGAAACGTACGGCTGCCAGATGAACATCAGCGACGGTGAGCTGATGGAAGGTATCCTTGAGCACTCTGGATACATCATCGTTGGTAGTCCGGAGGAAGCGGACGTCGTTTTGGTGAACACATGCGCGATACGCGAGCACGCGGAGAAGCGCGTATTGGGTCGGGTTTCGCAGCTAAATGGCTTGAAGCAAGACAAGCCAGATTTGATCATTGGTGTAACTGGCTGCATGGCTCAGCGAATAGGGAGTACGCTTCTAGATCAGGCACCGTATGTAGATATCGTAATGGGCCCTGATGGATATCGTGGACTACCCGAAACGCTAAGACGGTTAGGAATCGCTTCTGCTGATAAAGATGAAGAGCATGCCGGACCAGTCTCAGCTTCTGCCAGTGCCCCGTCTATTGAGGTAGTGAGTGAGAGTAAAAAGCGTGGTCCGCAGTTAGCCGTTCTTAAGCTTGATATAGATGAGAATTACCAAGGCTTGGAGCAGCGGCGTCAGGATGGACCGAGCGCGTGGGTGCCTATCCAACGGGGGTGCGACCATCGCTGCACTTACTGCATAGTTCCCTACGTTAGAGGGGGTGAGAAGAATCGTCCCTTTGATGAGGTTCTCGCTGAGGTGCGTCGCTTGGCAGATCGGGGTGTGACAGAGGTCACACTGCTTGGTCAAACGGTGAACTCTTACCAATGGGGAGATCTACTTTTCCCTGGCTTACTTCGCCTAGTAGCTCAAGTTGATGGTATACGCCGAGTTCGCTTTACGTCCCCCCATCCCCGAGACGTCAATGAGGTACTCGTAGAGGTCATGGCGACCGAAGCAGCGGTATGCGAGCAACTTCATCTTCCGGCTCAGTCTGGAAACAATCGTACTCTAAAGAGAATGCTCCGACGTTACACCGTGGATATGCTTTTGGAGAAGATTGATATGGTGCGGAAATCGATTCCAGATATCGCTCTTTCGACCGACATCATTGTGGCATTCCCTGGAGAGACAGATGCCGAGTTTCGCGACACACTTGACCTCATGCGGACTGTCCGTTTCGATGAAGCGTTCACTTACAAGTATTCGTTACGCGATGGCACACCGGCGACCCGTTTTCCTGAGAGGGATTTCATCGCTTCTGAAGAAGCTCAGACTCGCCTGGCTGAATTAATTGAGTTGTCTCGTCAGATTCAGGGGCAAATAAACTCATCAGAGGTGGGCAGGGTGGAAGAAGTCCTTATAGAGCATCAGGGCCGGGATCCAGGCCAGGTTCGAGGTCGGACACGCCGTAACAAGGTCGTCGTATTTGACGGTGATGTAGAACGTGTCGGTGACTATGCACACGCACTTCTAGAGCGGACTACGGGTGCCACTTTTTCGGGTTCTGAAGTCGCCTACTCAAAACCAGAGATGGCTTTGGTGTGAACCGTCTCCTGGGATGGGCGAGTGTCGCGATCCTGATAGGGACATCCGTTATGTTCGCATCTTTGAACTCGAGTCATCGTGTGACACTCCGTTTGGGTTTTGTCACTCTGTTCGGTGTGCCGTTGACGGTGGTTGTTTTTGGCGCGGTCATACTGGGTATGGTTGTGATGCTGGGCGCTGGAGTGCAGTCCGACCTAAAGGTCAGGCGGATATTGAGGGCTAGGCTCGTAGAGGAAGATCGCGAGGAGAGAGAGCGCGCTGTCGACCAATCCCAACAGGATCTGTTTCCAGAGTCGGACGCTGCGGTGAGCGATACCAGAGCTGATTAGCAGTATTTGATCAGCTGGTTTGGCTCAGGTGTACTTCGGTGTGAGCGCCCCGACGTCTTGGCGAGAGTGGCCCCTCATCATTGGGTTCTACCGCACCTTCCTTAATCCCGCCGACTTCTTACTGACTCAATGGTGGTTGTTCCGCATTGGCATAGTCACCGACCTCGAATTGAGGTTCAGTGACTACCCGGAAACTACATGCCGGACATGGACTGCATTCGGCCCATCCGTGTCATTGGATCTAGAATTCCATAACGGCCCATCCGCATAGGATTCCCTCCGAAATAGAGACGCATACCGACTGTTACTCCAGTGAAGCTATCGGCACCTAGAAGATCTCTTGGTATGAGGTTGCCTCGCTCATTGGCTACGGAAATAATTTGACCCTCCACGAACGGACGTATTGAAACTGGTCCGATTCCTGAAGCGAATCCGTAACCTAGGGATAGAATAGACCAGGCAGTTGACCCGTTAGTCATCGCATGGTGGCCATAGCGGAAGAAGCTAGATGAAATTCCGTCGCCTCTCTGGAATTCGGGTCGGATTGACGTTTCAAACCGTACGTAGGGACTATGTTTGCCCGTTGACCACTGCGCCTCGGTGAGGAAGGACCAGTGGCCGCGCATGTGGTTTTCACTCGGATCGCTCCAAGAATATTCCATTAGGCCAGATACACGCTGATCATTACCCACAGGTCCATTGTAACGCAGACCACCGTTGAAGAGTGCGTTCTTATGTGACGGCGTGTGAGAGACGCGTGCATGGGAGAGCGAGAATTCCCACAACCCATCACCCGTAGCAGTTTCTCCGAAGCGGCGGGAGACTCGTGTAGACCAAGAATCCCCAAAAGATTTTATGTGCGACAGGTCGTACGGGCTCTCAGAATGAGAACCACCAAACACACCAGCTTCGAGGATCCACGCGCCTTTTGACCAAGCAGCGTTCAAGGTGAAGCGCTCGGGTATCTGCGACAGGTGATGGTTAGTGGGGTATTTAACAGATGGTCGTCCCATGGGGTCATCTGTCCCGTATGGGACGAATCCTTGACCGGCTGAGAGAGAAAGACCTCCTCCATCACTAGAAAAGGCGTTAAAACTCAACATCGCCTCATGGAGTAGGTGGTGCGGATGTCTCGAGTCTATGAAGCCAGCACCCCAGCTCCCGAGAGTGACCTCACCATCTCTTTGTGTAAGCCCCTCAAAGTTTGTCGTTAGGCGGATCACGAGCCTGCGCGAGGTGCTCTCCAGGTTGAGCATCACTGCTGTATGGGTCAGATGCGTTGATGCGACATCAAAGTGTGTGTTTCCCTCCTGGGACCAGGTTCTGTTGAATGTAGGGCGAGCCTGCGCCATTCCTGCTAGGCGCCATCCGTCTCCTAGAACCTTAGAAAACATCTCTTGTTGGTGGGACTGCGCTCCTGCTGCAACGGGCAGGCAGGAGATGAATGTCAACAATACAGCAATGACAAGGGACATTGGTGTTCCTCTCAAAAAATCGTCATTAGGGGGTGCTGCCTACCTGGGCAGCGGTTCGGCTAAGGTGTTAGCCGTGACGAGGAGGAGGTGTCTGAATTGCGGACATGAACGAAGTTCTAGGACCCGGTGAGCTAACGTGTGTTTCTAGTGTGCCGTGTCCGAGGTCTTTTGAGCCAAATTCATCGCTAATTAAGGAGAAAGTACCGCAGTTCATCAAACTCAAGCAGGCGGTCTCATCATGGTGACCTTTCTGATCCGCTTGCGAATCTGACGTTTCTCCCCTGTGCCCTTTGTGGCTCTGGTGCTTAGCATCAGCGATGTTTGCTAACTCAGCCCTTTCATCGTGATTGTTCCCAAGATCCATCGGACACGACGCAGTCGTATACTGGCCAGTCAACAATACGACAAAGAGGATGAGTGAAATCAGACGCTTCATGGGAGAATAGTAATCATATAACCTTAGGCTGGTCTATAAGCAGTAGCTTTCGAGTAACCGTCAACGTTTTCAATCACGCATACCTATGTTGCAAGAGAGTCACGTGGTTACCATTTCGCGGTTCTTGATCGATGAGGAGCGTAAGCACCCGGAAGCGAAGGGTGCTTTTACTGGCCTTCTCTCTGACATCGCGCTGGCTGCGAAGGTAATTGGGCGAGAAGTCAATAAAGCGGGCTTGGTTGATATTCTTGGGGCAGCGGGGCAGGAGAACGTCCATGGGGAATATCAGCAAAAGCTAGACGTATTCGCCGATCAGGTAATGTACCGAGCCTTAGACCATACAGGTCTCGTAGCCTGTATGGCGTCCGAGGAACACGAGCATTTCATCCCGATACCGGAGAAGTTTCCGGCCGGGGATTACGTTGTTTTGTTTGATCCTCTGGATGGTTCTTCGAACATTGACCTTAATGTCTCGATCGGAACGATCTTCAGCATCCATCGCAAGTGCACAGACGGTGAGAGAGGTACTCTAGAAGACTGTCTTCAGCCGGGCTGCAGGCAGGTGGCTTCGGGTTACGTCCTCTATGGCTCTTCGACAATGTTAGTGTACACGTCGGGGACTGGAGTCCATGGTTTTACGCTGGATCCTTCAATCGGTGAGTTCATACTGAGCCACCCGGATATGAGAATCCCAAATCCCCCGAAAAAGGTCTACTCTGTTAATGAAGCGTACTTCACGAGGTGGTCAGGGGAACAGCAGAAACTGGTTAGCCATCTAAAGAACGAGGGGGGCTTCGGATCCAGGTATATCGGTTCGATGGTAGCAGATGTGCATCGAACACTGCTGCAGGGTGGTCTGTTCATGTATCCGCCCGAGAAGAGTAGGCCTGACGGCAAGTTACGGCTTCTCTACGAGGCAGCACCCATGGCTTTCATAATCGAGCAGGCGGGAGGGAGAGCTAGTACCGGCACGCAGAACATTAGAGATATTCAGCCGACCGAACTTCACCAGCGGGTGCCTATCTATCTTGGCTCGAAAGAACTGGTCGAGCTAGCCGAAGAGATGCTCGCGGACGCGAGCCTGATGTCCTCCTCCTGAAAAGTATAAGAGGCCGGCTAATAACCAGCGATCTCTCGACTCAGTCTTGGAAAAGCGAGTCTCCAACGTGCTGGTCGAATTGGTGAAGTAAGTCCAATCTTCTAGCAGTGTCAGTGAAGGCATGCTCGAACCCTGTCCGTGCGATGGCGGCGAGCTCTTTTTTTGTCATGTTGAAAGCATCTCTCGCTCGAGTGTATTCATCTGTGAGAGTAACTGCGGACATTAGGCGATTGTCTGTTGAAAGTGAGATCGGAATGCCAAGCTTCAGGTATTGCTGGACTGGGTGCTCAGCCAGGGAGTGGACAACGCCTGTTTGCAAGTTGGAGGTTAGGCAGACTTCAAGCGGAATACGTAATTTGCGCACGAGCTCCATTAGCGTGGGATCCTCGAATAGCCTCGTCCCGTGACCGATTCTACTGGTATGTCCAAATTCGATGGCCTGCTGGATCGACTCTGGGCCGAACCCTTCTCCTGCATGAAGAGTGATAGGGAGTCCTGCTTGGTATGCTCGCTTGATCGCATGTCTGTGATTAAGGACGGGATGTCCCGCTTCAGCACCAGCTAGGTCAAACCCGCATACTCCTCTCCTCATATAGGCTACCGCGAGTTCGGCGGTCTCTGATGTGACTGAGGATGAGTGTGAGCGTAATCCACACAATATGATCGCGGATTGGATTTCCTGACCTCGCCCAGCGACATAATTCTCAGCTTCACGCATTCCGCGTAGAACAGAGTCGAGAACTTCTTCGGCTGGCAGCCCTTGTTTTTGATTTAACTGGGGGCAGAATCGCAATTCCAGCCAGCGAACGTTTTCTGCGGCGTGGTCCACTACCAATTCGTAAGCTATACGCTCTAGGGCATCGGAATCTTGCATTACTAGAAGGGTGAGTTCAAACCTTTTGAGGTATCCTTCAAGGCTGGATGCCTCAGGTACCATCATATACGAGGCCAAGGACTCTATAGTGGATACAGGTAAGACCACTTCTCGCTCCGTGGCGAGTTCGAACATCGTTCGTGGCCTAAGGGAACCGTCTAAATGAACGTGGAGCTCCGCTTTAGGTAGATTGTGAATGAAGCTTTTGTCAGCCCTCAAATACGTTTCCTGCACCAGTGGTCGGCTCAAGTAGGTTCGCTAACGAATGCGAACTGAATAGGAATCCCCTGTAATCATGCGCACCACCTCTCCACCCTCCTCGACAAAGCGCACGATTTCACCCACGGCGCCACCGCCCGTGCGAGCGATCATTCGGAATGTCCCATCACCAATTGGCATAAGGTGCGTTGGCTCTCCAATGGAACTGGACCAAGGGTTCATAGACACGAGTCGCTCGTCTAGAACAAGAACACGAGTCTCTCCACCCCGACTCCGGTAAACACCTGCAAACCGCTCCCAGGCGGGATCCCATAAAACCGTTTCTGGAGCCTCAGCCCTAGCCTCAGCAATCGCTACCCCCACGGTTGCCATCAGCTGCTGGGCGATCTGTGCGGGGTTTGAGTCGTTGGTATTGGTAAGAACGACTACACCGATTTCCGAGTCCAACTGTATCGTTGTGTTGGTCGTATACCCCGGATATCCCCCTCCGTGACCCACGTAGAGTGTGCCGTCTCTTCGTTGAACGCTGAATCCTATTCCCTGACCTCGAGTCCAGGTGGTTTCCATCATCCGTACACGGTGCATTTCTCTAAGGGAGGCTGTGCTCAAAAGCCGATTTTCCCCGCGAGCACCTCCCCTAAACTGCGCTGAAACAAAGCGTGCCATGTCCTCGACCGTGGAAGTTAGGCCGGTTGCAGCCGCCATCCCTCGTGCGTCTACGAAGGGAAAAATCTGACGAGATCCGTCAGGCATGCGCCGACCATATCCGGTCGCCATCTTCGGATCCGGCATGTCCACGCTCGACGCGGTCATATTGAGAGGGTCGAAGATGTTCTGTTGTAGGTAGCGGGCCCAACTAACACCAGTCACTTCTTCTATCAAAAGTCCGGCAATGGTGTAGGCGAGATTGGAGTACTTCCACCGGACTTCAGGTGAGAAAGGGGCTTCTCGATTTCCAATAAGTTCACGCACTTCTTCCTCGGTCGGAAAATCGAAGTCGGTCCAGTGAGAGCTAGCTTCGCGGGGTAGCCCCGAACTATGAGTGAGCAAGTGCTCAATGGTGATTGGTGGATCGTCAGGTGCTGCCATCTTGTACGTAAACCAGGGCAAGTAGTCGGTGACTGGATCGTCGAGTCGGATTTTTCCTTGTTCACGGAGTTGCATGATCGCGGTGGCCGTGAACAGCTTGCTGTGAGAGGCCATCCGGAAACGCGTGGTTGTCTCCATAGCTCTCTCAGACTCTACGTCCGCATGGCCGAACCCCTTCGCCCAGACTAGGTCATCTCCTGAGATCACACCCACTACTATTCCGGGAAGGTTACGGATTTCGATCTGCCCCTCCATCCAATTCGAGAACAGCTCGATCTGGGCTTCGACGGAGGGCTCAGCCTCTGTCGATTGGGCCGAAGCAGGGTGGATGAGTAACAGTGACAGGCATGTCATTCCGAAAGTGCAGGCGAGCATTGTACGCGACGAACTCATAGGATACCTCGATGTCGGCAGGATCTCAGGAATGTTTCAGTATGATGGATTCTAGCTCGTCGTCGTAGCATAAAGCGAGCTAGGATATTCGTTTACACTTAAGCTGTTTCTCAATGAAACCAGACGAACTCGACATTGGAGAACTTGAGATCTTAGGTGGTTGGCCTTCAGCTTCCTGGAGGCCGAAAACGTCTTCGGTGGCCTAGCCCGGTCACAATGCTGGTCCATCCTCTGAGGCGAGGCCCTCTTCCACATCAACCAAGGGAGCAGGATATCGCCCTGAAAAGCAGGCCGTGCAGTAAGGTCCTGCCTGTCCCACGGCGCTGACCATGCCCTCCAGTGAAAGGTACCCCAGAGAATCGACGCCCAGTTGTTTCTCTATCTCATGGACCTCAAGTGTGGATCCTATCAGTTCTCCTTTGGTGGGCATGTCGATCCCGTAGAAGCATGGGAACCTCACAGGTGGGCTTCCAATGCGGAAGTGTACTTCCGTCGAGCCTACGGATTTGAGCATGCGCACGAGACTCCGGCTTGTCGTTCCCCGCACTAGGGAGTCATCTACGACCACTACTCTCTTACCAGCCAGTACGTCACGAACGGGGTTGTACTTCATTCGAGCACCGAAATCTCTATCCTTTTGCTCTGGCTTGATAAACGTTCGACCTACGTAGTGGTTACGGAGCAATCCTAGTTCGAAGGGGATTCCACTCTCCTCTGCGTATCCGAGTGCCGCCGAGTTCGCGCTATCTGGAACTGCTATCACCGCGTCCGCACTGATGGGATTTTCTTTGGCGAGCTGACGCCCAAATGCGCGCCGCGCACGATCTACGGATTCTCCCCAAAGGCTCGAGTCTGGGCGGGCAAAGTAGACAAGCTCAAAGATACACGGTGCAGGCTGGGGTGCGGGGTCTAGACGACCAATCTCATGGACCTCGTTACTCTCGATGCGGACCACTTCTCCTGGTTCCAGGTCGCGCAAGTAGGTGGCTCCAAGTATGTCTAGGGCGCATGTCTCAGACACTACCACATGGCCATTGCCTTTTCTCCCTAAGATCAATGGCCGGAAGCCGCGCGGGTCTCTTGCCGCGTAGAGCTTACCACGCACGACCAACGCCATGGAGAATGCACCTACCAAGTGGGAGAGAGCGTCCATGACCTGGTCATCAACTGTTTTGGCTCTCGATTTGGCCATGAGGTGAACGAGTGTCTCCGAGTCCGATGAGGAACTGAATATCGCTCCGTCTTCAACTAGAGATGTTCGGAGAGCACGTTGGTTAGTGAGGTTACCGTTATGGGCTAGCGCGAGCTCACCAAGTCTGTAACGAGCGGTGATCGGCTGGATGTTGGCAGGATCACTTCCCCCTGCAGTCGAGTAACGCACGTGACCGATCGCTGTGTTACCACGAAGACCCTTTAGCGACTCGGGGTCAAATATCTCTGAGACAAGTCCCGACCCCTTGTGAAGGCGTCCATCTTCACCGTCGAAGGCTACGATGCCGCCGGCTTCCTGACCTCTGTGTTGCAGGGCGTACATGGCTAGAAACGCCTGCTGAGCGGCATTTTCCACTCCACTGATCCCGACTACCCCGCACACGTCAGGCCTCTGAGCCTGTTGGAGCGTCCATGATATTCGGAATCGAGTCGAAATATGCCTCCGCTACGTCCGTCATTCTTGCTTGAACAGAGCCTGACCGGACCTTTATCGAAAATCCAGAGGCCATTTCAGTAACCGTTCCAATTCTCTTTGCAGGCACGTCGTAGAGAGCTGCTATTGCTAGCACCCGTTCTGTATTTTCAGGGCTCGTCGATACAATAATTCGGCCGTGTGATTCCCCGAAGAGAGACACTATGGGTGCAAGGTCTTCGTCTACTTCTGCGCTAACCCCCAGCGGAGTTTCACCGTTACCGAGCGCACATTCGGCAATGGCGGCAGCTAGACCTCCCTCAGAACAGTCATGCGCTGAGTTTAGAACCTCCTCATGGTTCATCTTTAGCACGGCTTGCTGGAGTAGTCGCTCAGCTTCGAGGTCTACGGAGGGTGGATGACCTGCTACGAGCTTATAGGTGACATATAGGTATTCTGAACCTCCAAGCTCTCCTGAGTTGGTTCCAAGAAGAACTATGTCATCCCCGGCGCTATTGAACGCGTGACGAATGATTTTCGATATATCATCGATCACGCCTACCATCCCGATCACGGGTGTTGGGTAGATGGCCTTGCCATCCGTTTCATTGAAGAGGGACACATTGCCCCCCGTCACTGGGGTCTCGAAGGCACTACATGCCTCCCGCATCCCGAGCACTGCCTCTCTTAACTGATAGTAGATGTGTGTTTTGAGCGGGTTCCCAAAATTCAAGTTATTGGTGATTGCCGTAGGAAGAGCTCCGACACACACCAGGTTACGTGCTGCCTCAGCCACAGCCGCCATCGCACCGGTTCGTGGCTCCAAGTAGACAAGGCGCCCATTACAGTCGGTTGTCGCCGCTATAGCGCGGCTAGTCCCACGAATCCTTATTACGCCTGAATCTCCACCGGGTCTTACCGCCGTTCCTGTTCGCACCGTCGTATCGTATTGCTCGTAGATCCATCGTTTGGATGCCACGTTTGGAGATCTTAATAACGATAGAAAGTCTTTCGTCAGATCTCCTTCTGCCGTCATGTGCTCAGTGAGATCCATTTCTCGCAGTGCTACGACTTGTTCAGACTCTATTCCCTCTCGTTCATACGTGGGACATCCGTCGGTAAGAGGGAGGGCGGGGATGTCGCCCACGACATTCCCATTCTCTAGGATCCGGAATTTTCCGTCGTCGGTTACTTGTCCGATCACGGCAGCTTCTAATTCCCATTTTTCAAGGATCTCTCTGACCTCGTCTTCTCGACCTGGGTGTGCCACAACGAGCATGCGCTCCTGGGATTCAGAGAGAAGAATCTCGTAAGGAGTCATACCTTCTTCTCTCACTGGCACATCTGTCATTTCGAGCTCAACACCACTACCTCCACGTCCAGCCATCTCGGATGCAGATGAAGTTATGCCTGCAGCACCCATATCCTGGATGCCGCTAATTGCACCAGAGGCAATCAGTTCCAGGCTAGCCTCTAGGAGCAACTTTTCGGTGAATGGGTCACCGACCTGGACTTGGGGTCGACTCGACTCATCGGAGTCTTCACTGAGCTCTTCACTTGCGAAGGTGGCTCCGTGGATGCCGTCCCGGCCGGTACGAGCTCCTACCGCCATTAGTGGCGCGCCATTTCCAGTCGCTGCGGCTGTGATAAGCTCTTCGTGCCTCATGAGCCCAAGGCACATGGCGTTTACGATCGGGTTGCCCTCGTAGCCCCGGTCGAACTGGACCTCCCCCCCAACATTGGGGATTCCAACGCAGTTTCCGTAATCACCGACACCATTTACTACACCGGCGAAGAGATAACGAACCCGGCCACTGTCGAGATCTCCAAAGCGTAAGGAGTCGAGGACCGCAACAGGGCGTGCCCCCATGGTGAAGATGTCTCGCAGAATCCCACCAACGCCGGTTGCTGCTCCTTGATATGGTTCGACTGCTGATGGATGGTTATGGGACTCTATCTTAAATGCGAGAGCGTATCCATCACCAACGTCGATTACGCCTGCATTTTCCCCGGGACCCTGGATAACCCAAGGGGCTTGGGTGGGCAGGAGCCGAAGAAGACGTTTTGAGTTTTTGTATCCACAGTGCTCCGACCACATTGCGCTAAAGACGCCAAGTTCTGTGAACGTTGGGTCTCGTCCCATTATTTTGAGGACTTTCTCATATTCTTCGGGAGTCAGTCCGTGGTCCGCGACTATCTCCGGTGTGATTTCAGGATCACCTTCTCGGGGAGGAACCTGCATCGCAGTAGGATTGGTCATGAGGGCTGTATGCTCCCTGCCATGGACGTGAAAAGTGCCAAACCGTCAGTAGAACCGAGGAGCTTCTCCATGGCGCGCTCAGGATGGGGCATCATCCCCAGAACATTACCAGTTTCATTAGTAATGCCGGCAATGTTGTTCCAAGATCCATTGGGGTTTGCTTCGTCACTTGGTTCACCATCGCGGTCTACGTACCTGAAAACGACCCGTCCTTGGTCTTCGAGGGCCTTTAGTGTCTCATCGTCTGCCCCGTAGTTGCCCTCCCCGTGGGCGATTGGGATGCGCAGCACTTGCCCTGTTGTGTAATCCTTGGTGAACATCGTATCGGAGCGGTCAACACGAAGCATTACATCCTTGCTCTCGAATTTGAGTGAGATGTTGTGCATCAACGCACCTGGAAGAAGTCCTGATTCGCAAAGAATCTGAAATCCGTTGCAGATGCCCAGGACCGGCCTTCCTGTCTTAGCGAATTCTATGACGTCTTCCATGATCGGGCTCATACGTGCAATAGCCCCGGCTCGCAGGTAGTCTCCGTATGAGAAACCCCCAGGGAGTAAAACAGCATCGTAACTCTCGAGACCTCGCTCACGATGCCAGATAAACTGGGCGTCCCCACCAACCTGTTGTGCCGCCTTGAACAGGTCGTAGTCGCAGTTCGACCCGGGAAAGGTGATCACTGCAACCTTCATGACGACGTTAGCTCCATTTCGTCTACGACAGAGACCTCAAAGTCTTCTGTCACCGGATTGGCAAGCAGTTTTCGGCACATCACCTCGACTGTCGCGAGCGCGGTATCAGCGGAATCGGCATCTATCTCGATGTAGATGGCTTTTCCGACGCTCACGTCATTCACGCCTTCCCAGCCGAGGGAATTCAGTGAGTGGTGGATAGCTTTGCCCTGAGGATCGAGAAGTCCCGGACGAGGTTTTACACGAACTTCGATACGGTACTGACTCACGCTTGTTCCTCCAGACCTTGATTGGGGTCAGGGGTGGATTGGGAATCGAGTTTGAAATCTACGGCTCTTGATGGAACAAGGTTGCCGTAGTCGAGGTCTCGGACCTCAGAATGAGACCTGACGTCGTCCTCTTCTAGGTCGAGCAGTGGATCTCCAACTGGAATGCGGTCAAGAAAACCCAGTACAACAGATTTCAGCAGGCCCCAGGCTATGTACAGCGCTAGCACGGTAAAGAAAAAGTATTCAGGGACAGAAACTGCTAAAAAGACGGCTGCAAGCAGTATGACACTGTTTGCTACGCCCCGTGGGGTCGAGAGGCTGATCTTAGATACTTTGGAGTAAGGGACGTGGCTTACCATTAGAACTGCCAATAGTACCATCCCCACGGCCATTATTTGTTGCCAAGGCAGGTCGCTCAGATACGAGTTGAAGAACCATGTTTGACTGAATGGAAAGAACGAGGCGAGTACCATTCCTGCAGCTGTTGAAGGAAGCCCGTGGTACTGTCGTTTTGCCTCTCCGCCCTGTTCCATATTGAATCGTGCTAGCCGGACCACTACGGCCGTGATATAAACAAAAGCCAATACCCAGCTCCATTCGGCGTCCGCAAAGAAGAGCGCGAACATGACGTATCCGGGAGCGACCCCAAAGGAGATCGAGTCGACCAGTGAGTCCAGCTGGGCTCCGAACGCAGACCCTGTGCGAGTTAGTCGCGCGACTCTTCCATCTAGCAGATCGAGAATGCCGGCAATGGTTATACACCACCCAGCCCATTGGAAATCACCTCTAGATACAGACACCATTGCGTAGATGCCAAAAAAGAGATTGCCTAGCGTAAAGGCTGATGGGAGTATTATGACCCCACGTTGAAGAGTCTGGCGTGGGCCTGGCATTAGGCCTCCTCAGAGCGCATCCGCGCTATCGGGGACGAGCCTACCTTAACACGATCTCCTACGCTGCAGAGGACCTCCCAATGTTGCGGAAAGAAGAGGTCGACTCGCGAGCCAAACCGTATTAATCCGAATCGGCTCCCGCGTTTCACGGAGTCGCCCTGCTCAGGGTCGGTTACAATCCTACGAGCTATCAGCCCCGCTATCTGCTTTACCAGCACCCTCCCGTGCACCGTAACAATCCCGAGAGATGACTGCTCGTTGTCCTCGGATGCTTTCTCTGCCCAGGCCACCGCGTAAGAGCCCGGGCGGTAAACCTTGTACTCAACCGTCCCTGAAACCGGAGCTCGTTGAACATGCACGTCGAAAATGCTAAGAAAGATCGAGATCTTCTTGGCCGCTCCTAATATAAAGTCGTCCTGTACGACGTCTTCGATCAGAATCACTTTTCCTTGTCCGGGTGCTACTACGAGACTTTCATCCGTGGGCACGTTCGGTTGGGGATCACGAAAAAACCACAGAACGAAGACTGCGAGCAGGCTTGTTGTCACTCCCGCGATTTGGATCACGATCTCAGTTGCAGTCGTTATACCTGAAACACCTGTAGCGCCTTGGAGCCAGACACTGATCCAGCATGCGCCCGCAAGGAGAGTGCCCACGACCGCGAAAGGGATTCCCTCGCGGGCTATTTTCACCGGTCGTCCCTAAATATCGGAGGTTGGTAGTCCGCGAGAGCTGTTCCTGTTAAACGCTGGAATACATCCTTGTACCTCTCTGATGATTCGAGTACGACGTCTTCCGGTAGGTCAGGTGGTGGAGGACTCTTATCCCAGTCGAGGGTTTCAAGCCAGTCGCGTACCGGTTGTTTGTCCAGTGATGGCTGGCCTCTGCCGACCCCATAGCTTTCTTTCGGCCAAAAGCGAGACGAGTCGGGGGTCAGTACTTCGTCAATTAGAAGGAGCTCACCGTTCTTGTGCCCGAACTCAAATTTTGTGTCGGCCAAAATTATGTCACTTTGTTCGGCTACATCCCTTCCGAAGCCGTAGATTTCGAGTGAGAGCTGCTTAAGTCGCTCGGCGAGCTCACCACCCAGGATCTCCATCGTCTGGCCGAATGTAATGTTTTCGTCGTGCTCACCTTGCTGGGCCTTTGTAGCTGGTGAAAAGATCGCGGGGTCGAGCCGTTGACTTTCCTGGAGCCCTTGATCTAGAGGCTCACCGGCTAAGGTGCCGCTGTGCTTGTATTCCTTCCACGCGGATCCTGAGATATACCCGCGGACTACGCATTCCACGAGGACCGGATCTGTCTTGTGCACCAGCATCGCTCTCCGGGCCCACTGGCTGCGTGTGCTGGCAAGCTCAGGATGACGCGCAATTATACGTTCAGGATCTACAGCGATGAGGTGGTGTGAAAGCCTGTCATCTAGCTGATCCAGCCACCACGCGGTTATCTGCGTTAAGACCTCGCCCTTGTGGGGGATTGGCTGTGGGAGCACCACGTCGAATGCGCTGACGCGGTCGCTGGCTATCATTAGTAGTGTCTCTGAGTCCACCTCGTACACGTCCCTGACTTTCCCTCGGTGTAGGAGTGGCAGTGGGAGCTTTGACTCGTGGACCAAGTTCTGATCAGACATGGAGGGTGGGGGCTTCCAGGGTTATTGAGTGAGAGTTGTGCTTTTCTAATACGGGTGCTACTGCGGACTCGATGAATCGCTCCACTTGCGACGGAGCTCGGCCTACGAACCGCATTGGATCTGTCATTTGTTGAAGCTCCTCCATACTGAGAGCAAATGACTCATCTTCGGCGATTCGGTCTAGTAGATCTGCATCGGCACCTTCTTCCTTCATGCGTCGTGCTGCGGCCATGGAGTGCTTCCGGATCGACTCGTGTAACTCTTGTCTGTCACCACCCCGTGACACTGCGTTCATCAAGATCGTTTCTGTGGCCATGAAGGGAAGGTGCTCGGCGAGATTCCTTCGGATTACCTCCGGGTTCACGACCATCCGACCCGCAATGTTCTCAAGGAGTACCAGGCACCCGTCTAGGGCTAGGAACGCGTCAGGTACCGAGACACGTCGGTTAGCTGAGTCGTCAAGTGTGCGCTCTAGCCACTGCGTAGCTGCCGTGAAAGCGGGATCAATGGATAGTGTGATTACGTGCCGGGCCAGGGCGCAAATGCGCTCCGCCCTCATGGGATTGCGCTTGTATGGCATAGCTGATGAACCGATCTGCTCGGCTTCGAATGGCTCTTCAACCTCCCTAAGGTTGGCGAGAATCCTCAGGTCGTGCCCGATCTTCGAGACCGAAGCAGCTGTGCCGGCGAGAGATGCCTGCACCGCATAGTCTACTTTTCGTGTGTAGGTCTGACCGCTAACTGGATACGTCGACTCGAAACCCATACGCTTTCCTACTGCTAGGTCTAGTTTGTCGACCTTATTGTGATCTCCTTCGAAGAGCTCTAAGAAAGAGGCTTGGGTTCCGGTCGTTCCACGCACACCTCTGAAGCGTAGGACCTCGATTCGGTGATCCAACTCTTCTACGTCCAGCAGCAAATCCTGGATCCAGAGTGTCGCTCGCTTCCCGACCGTCGTCGGCTGAGCCGGTTGGAAGTGTGTATAGCCCAGAGTTGGAAGAGAAGCATGCTCCCTCGCAAAGTCTGTTAACGCATCTACGCAGCGGATCAAGCGAGCGCGGGTTAACTCGAGGGCATCCCGGTGGAGGATCAGGTCAGTGTTGTCACCAATGAATGCGCTCGTCGCCCCGAGGTGAATGATTCCCTTTGCCTCAGGAGCATCATCACCGAACAAATGCACGTGAGCCATGACATCGTGGCGGAAGCGCTTTTCGTATTCGGCTGCTTTTTCTAGGTCGAGTTTGTCTACTGCCGCATGCATCTGCTCAAGTGCTTCTTTGGAGATGTTGAGGCCCAGCTCAGCTTGGCTTTCGGCCAGTGCGATCCAAAGACGACGCCAGGTGCCGAAGCGACGTGACGGAGAAAAGATCCGTTGCATCTCTCTCGATGCGTAACGGTCCGAGAGCGGGTGCATGTATCTATCAATTTCCAACTTAACCCCTCCAGGACAGGCTGGTTGTATAGTAGCTGTTGTCGCGTTCTAGGTAGACAACGATCCGGCCCTGTTGTCCGGTGAGCTCATCGAAGAATGACGCAGCGTCTTCGGCGCTACGGATGCGAGTGCGGTTCATCTGAATGATGACATCGCCCATCTGCAAGCGTGTCCGACTCGTCAGTTCAGTAGATATGTCTGCGATCAGGGCTCCCGATTCGCTAGACAGTCCAAGTTCACCCTGGATTTGTGATGACACGGTGATGAGTTCAATGTCTTGAAAGAGAGTAACTCTTGCAGCGATTGACGAAGGAAATTGCATTGCCTCCATCTCGATCGTTCGTGACTGCCCCTGCACACTTAACTCTAAGCCGTTCCCAGCACGGAGATCCAGCAGCACGCCCTCCCAGTCGAGCGGACCTGACAGGGGACGCCCATTCGCACGTAGTAACATATCACCTCGCTGGAGAGCAGCCTCGTCGGCTGGAGAGCCTTCAGTAACCCGACTGATTCGCACTCCTCGGGTTCGCCCCCATGCATCGGCTTCAGCAGGCTCTACGTCGATGCCTACCCACGCTCGACGTATCTCACCGTGCTCGAGGAAATCGTCCGCGATTTGCAGCGCACGGTCTATCGGGATTGCGAAACCGAGCCCTTCGCTGCCGCCGCTGCGTGAGATGATTGACGCGTTGACTCCGATCACGTCGCCTTGTGCGTTCACTAGGGCGCCGCCTGAGTTGCCAGGATTGATGGAAGCATCGGTTTGAATCATTCCGAAGTAGAACCCTTCGTCTTCTGAGGACGGAGCGATATTGCGATCTACAGCCGAGATCACACCAGCAGTGACGGTTGGTTCGCTGTCTGCGACGTAGTTGCCGAGCGGGTTACCTATCGCGATAGCCCATTCTCCTATTAGTAACCCCTTCGCAGTCCCAACTGGAGCCACGGGCAGGTCGTCTCCCGTGATCCGAAGAATGGCTATATCGGCTACAGGGTCCGTCCCAACGATCTCTGCATTGAAATCACGCCCGCCCGGAAGAGTGATCTTTATCTCCGAAGCGCCTGTTATTACGTGGTCGTTAGTGATCACTATCCCATCCTCACTTACGATCACGCCTGATCCGAAACCGGTGCTGCGTTGCTGGGCTCCGGGAGGGAGGATCATGCTCTCCCACATCGTTCGAGGTCGAACCCGGCGTGTGCGCATGACATTAACACTGACCACTGCAGGGGCTACCCGAGCCGCCGCTCGAACTATTGCGGTTCTCCTGCTCTCATCAATCATCTGAGATGAGGAGATTTGCGACAGCTCGGAGGCCTGATCCACCGAAGATGTGTCAGCCTGAGATAATACCGCGCTCGGACCACACGCTCCGGCGGTTATTGCTGCGAGCGCGGGGAGGAGAAGCCGGGGAGGGGTGGGCCCTCGTTTAAAGCGCTGTGCCTGCGGCATCCCAATCCTTGAGAAACGCGTTGAGACCACTGTCGGTGAGTGGATGCTTACTTAACTGCCAAAGAACTTTAGAAGGCAGGGTAGCGCAGTCTGCACCTATTAACATGCACTCTACTACATGCATTGGATGCCGAAGTGAGGCCGCCAAGATTTCTGTATCGAATCCGTAGTTGTCGTAGACCTGCCTTATTTGGCCGATCAACTGCATTCCCTCACCCGAAATGTCGTCGAGTCTACCCACGAATGGTGAGATGAACGTGGCACCGGCCTTGGCTGCGAGAAGTGCTTGAGAGACTGAGAAGCACAGAGTGACGTTGACTTTGTGGCCTTCGGAAACCAGGTCTCGGCACGCCTTTAGTCCGTCTTCGGTGAGGGGAACTTTTACGACAGCGTTCTCATGTATCGCCGCCAGTTTCCTTCCTTCTGCAACCATCGTCTCACGATCAACTGCTACTACTTCGAGTGAGACTGGACCGTCTACGGCTTCGCAGATTTCTTGGTACATGGCGGTGACGTCGCCATCTGCCACCTTCGCCACGAGGGACGGATTAGTTGTAATGCCATCAATCAGGCCTGCGTCCGAGGCTCGTCGGATTTCTGACAGATCAGCCGTATCGAGGAAGATTTTCATCTGGGGAGGGGGCTCCGTATCGGTTCAGGTTTAGAAGAAGATTCCTAATCGACAGAATCATCGCTGGGATATGTCACCCTGTGGAGAAATAGCCCTTCGGGAGGCGCTGGGGGAGAGGTCGTAAATTCGTCAGGGGATTCAAGTAGTCTAGCCATATCCTCAATCTCTCGCCGACCCAGTGCGATGTCTATCATTGTTCCTGTCAGATAACGCACCATGTGATGCAGATATCGGTTTGCCGTTATGGTCAATCGAACCCCCAGGTCAGTGTCACTCCACTTTGCCTGGTGCACAGTGCAACGGGTTCCGCGCTCAGGTTGGCCCGCTTTCGCGAATGCAGCAAAGCAGTGGTCACCAACTATGTCCTGGGCTGCATGATCCAATAGAATCCGGTCTAGTGTGGGCGATTGATCTAATGTCCCACCCAGTGGCCAACACCAGCGCTTGTAAAAAGGCGAGGCGCACATGGGCTTAAGGCCAACTTCATAGCGGTAGGTCCGCTCAAGCGCATCGTAGCGAGGATGGAAATCAGGTGGGACGGGAGTAACGGACGAGATCCAGATGTCGTCCGGCAGCAAGGAATTCAGTGACTTCTTGAACTTTGTAGCTCCCCAACTTGACGGCATGCCCACAGATGCGACCTGTCCAGTCGCGTGAACTCCTGCGTCGGTACGCCCTGATCCGGTGACCGTATGAGGTGAGTTAGCCAACTTCGAGACCACGGACTCTATGTCACCCTGTACCGTGCGCTGGTCCGGCTGGGTTTGCCAGCCGTGAAATGCCGTACCGTCGTATTGGACGGTGAGGCGAAAAAACCGGAGGGACTCGGTGGCATCCACCACGGTAAGTTAGCAATGCACTGGATTCGTTCCAAGACGACAAATGAAAGTCGGTTCTTGTTCCCGCATCCGATACGAGATTGACCACAAAGCCTTGCAGGAATTAGCCTTCTCGATAGTCCACATTGCAGGGGCTTCAGCGGTGCCGTTTTATGTGCGCGATCTTATTCCATGCATAACCCTACGAGATAATGAACCAGCCAGGTCTGACTGAATTTCTGGAATATGTCGCGCAGGGAAAACATCTGACCACCTCACAAGCAGAAGCTGCGTTTGATCGCTTTATGGACGGGACAGCTAGTGAGATTCAAATGGCAGGCCTTCTCGTCGGCATGCGAGCCAAAGGGCTCGCATCATCAGAGATAGCGGGTGGCGTCCGGGCTCTTCGTTCGGCTATGAACTCGGTATCAGCGTCGGCTCCGGATACCCTAGTCGATACAGCCGGGACGGGAGGTGGAGCTATCACCACGTTCAATATCTCGACGACTGCAGCTTTTGTGGCCGCAGGCGCCGGGGTGCCTGTCGCTAAACATGGTAACCGCTCGTTTACATCCCGGAGTGGGAGTGCCGACGTTCTTGAGGCACTCGGGGTGAGAATTGATTTGACACCTGACCGGATGAGCGAGGTGCTTGAAGAGGTTGGCATCGTGTTTATGTTCGCACCCCTGCTGCATCCGGCTATGCGCCACGTCGGATCAGTGCGGGCGGGGCTTGGCATTCGCACGATCATGAATGTTTTAGGTCCCCTGACGAATCCTGCAGGTGCACGTCGCCAGGTCGTGGGAGTCGCAGATGAGTCGCTCCTCGACCTCATCCCGGGAGCACTCCAAGAATTAGGCCATATAAGGGCTCTTGTAGTGCATGGGTCTCATGGGCTCGACGAGATCAGTCCGCTCGGGTCGACTCGTGTAGTCGAACTTAGGAATGGCGCGTTGTTAGATTACGAGCTCACCCTAGAAAGTGTTGGGCTTTCCCCCGTTAAAGCTTCAGAGATCGCTGGAGGAGAGCCGGAGGAAAACGCGCGCATTGTAAAGGCGGTTCTCAGCGGGGAGGCCGGTGCTCACAGGACGGCTGTTGTGCTTAATGCAGCGGCAGCTCTTTTGGTTTCTGACCGTGCGCCTGACTGGCCCTCTGCTGTCTCACTCGCGGGCGATACGATAGACTCAGGTGCTGCTGCTGCTGCGCTCGAGCGCCTGATCGCTAGTACTTGCGGATGACTCCAACAACAATGCCCTGTACGCTAACGTCTGAGGCGTTAACTAGAATTGGTTCCATCGTGGGATTAGCTGGCTGAAGACGTACTTGTCCCTCTGGTTCTCTGTAGAGTTTCTTTACGGTCGCCGACTCGCCTTCTACTAGGGCGACGACCATCTGTCCGTCCTCAGCACGATCTTGGGCCTGGACAACTATGTAATCACCATCGCGAATTTGCTCTTCGATCATCGAGTTACCCTCGACCCGCAGCACGTAATTGTCTCGTCGCTGACTGACCATGTCCGGAGGAACCGCTAGTGTCTCGGTATCCTGTATCGCTTCTATAGGCATTCCAGCAGCAACTGCACCGAGAAGAGGCAGCTCAATTACTGGGGTTCCGGTGTCACTTCTGACGAGCTCAATCGAGCGACTCTCGTTGTATGACTTCCGGATATAGCCTTTGCGTTCCAGATTGCTCAGGTGCTCGTGCACAGTAGCAAGAGAAGAATATCCAAAGGACTCGGCGATCTCTTCGAAGCTTGGCGCATAGCCTCGCGCATCAATGAAGGATTCAATGTAGTCCAGGATCTCTTTCTGGCGCTTGGTGAGGGGCATCGCAGTCTTCCTCCCTCCGGTAGGGACCCGAATAAGAACCGAAGTAAGGTTACCCGAACGTTGCCCGAAACGCAAGAAGATCAATCACTCCCCGGCATCCTTGCCGACATCGTGCGGACTAAGAAAGAGGACCTCCAAGGGCTCCTCTCTAGTGCGTCGGCGCTCGAACAAGCGGCGGAAGCGGCTCCGGAACCTCGCGGCTTCGAACTCGCTATAGCCCAACCAGGCTTCGTGTCGCTTATCGCCGAATGCAAGCGTCGCTCGCCTGGCTCCGGACAGATTCGACCGAATCTCGACCCAGCTCGTCTAGCATCCGACTACGAGAAATCTGGAGCTGCCGCGCTGAGCGTGCTTACGGATGATAGGTATTTTGGTGGATCACTTGCCGACTTGGAAGCAGTAAGATGCGCGACAAGCATCCCGGTTCTTCGCAAAGATTTCACACTTGACACTTTACATCTTTTAGAGGCTCGAGTTGGAGGGGCCGATGCCATCCTGCTAATTGTCCGGATCTTAGATGAGCCACAACTCGACAGACTCTATCATGAAGCGATTGGATTCGGGCTCGACGTTGTAGTTGAAGTTCACAACATTGGGGAGCTAGAGTCTGCTTTGAAGCTTGATGCGAGTATCATCGGTATCAATAACCGTGATCTCGCAACTTTCGAGACAGATCTGGAAACAACTGAGTGGCTGTTGGAGTCTGTCCCTTCCGATGTGGTGATCGTTTCCGAGAGCGGAATAAGAACGCGAGGAGATGTGGAGCGACTCGCGCATGTGGGTGTCGATGCGATGCTTGTCGGTGAAGCGCTCCTGTCGGTCACGGACCCCGCAGTAGCGGTGGCGACGCTCTGCGGTGTGCCTACTGAAGCTCGAGTATCCTCACCCTGAACGAGCTGGTTATGGCGCCTGAATCTAGCCCACTCGTGAAGATTTGCGGTCTGACGAGAAATGTGGATGCGAGGTTCGCAGATGAGGCAGGTGCCGATTATCTGGGGTTAATCATGACCGAGGGCTTTGGAAGGAGTGTGACTAAGGATGTCGCAGCCACTGTGGTCCAGGGGGTATTAGCGTTGAAGGTCGCGGTCACAGTAAACGAATCCGTTAAGAGGAATGCTGAACTAGCGGATGCGATCGGCGCGTCAATAATTCAGCTTCACGGGAACGAATCGGCTGCTATCGCCCGCTCACTCAAGAGCGCGGGAGACTGGTCAATATGGAAGGCAGTGCGAGCGAAGACGAGCGAAGACGTTCAGCGTGTTGTAGAAGACTTCGGAGAGCTGGTCGATGGGATACTAGTCGAGGGCTATAGCGATGGAGCTATTGGAGGTTCGGGATTAACACTAGAACTTGACCCTGAGTCTCTAACAGTAGCTAAGAGGTCCGCACTGAGCGTAGTTCTTGCTGGTGGACTGACCCCTACGTCGGTCGCCGGCGCAGTAGCCAGGTACAGTCCAGATGTGGTAGACGTCTCGTCAGGCGTAGAGGTCAAACGAAACGTCAAAGACCCCCATAAGGTGGAGGCCTTCATCCAGAGGGTCCGGAGAGCTAATCTCTCACAAGAAGATCCACTTCTAGATTGACCTTAGTCATGAGCAAGATCACCCAAATGCAGTCGGGCCGCTTTGGTTCTTTTGGTGGACGGTATGTTCCCGAGACGCTGATTGGTGCTCTCGATGAGGTAGCCGTTGCCTATGCTGAAGCTTCAGGTGATGAGTCCTTTCAAGACGAATTGAAGAGACTCAACACCAATTTCGTTGGGCGCCCGACTCCGTTGTATCACGCAGAGCGTTTGGGCGAAGCAGCGGGAAACCGAGACGTGTGGCTTAAGCGAGAAGATCTCAATCACACTGGAGCTCATAAGATCAACAACACCATCGGACAGGCGCTACTCGCGGGCCGTATGGGCAAGAGGCGCATCATTGCCGAAACTGGAGCAGGCCAGCACGGTGTCGCTACTGCGACGGCGTGTGCACTCTTTGATCTTGAGTGTGTGGTCTACATGGGAGAGGAGGATGTTAAGAGGCAGGCTCTGAATGTGTATCGTATGCAGTTGCTAGGGGCCGAGGTGCGTCCCGTGAGTTCGGGCACAAGGACGCTTAAAGACGCGACGAACGAGGCGATTCGTGATTGGGTAACTAACGTCGACTCGACCCACTACATCATTGGTTCGGTGGTGGGACCAGATCCGTTTCCCAGAATGGTGCGTGACTTTCAATCGATTATTGGTAGAGAATCTCGAGAACAATTCTTGGAGGGCTTAGGCTGCCTTCCGGCGTCAGTGGTTGCTTGCGTAGGTGGTGGCTCAAACGCCATGGGTATGTTTCACCCCTTTGTCTCCGATGAATATGTTGAGCTTGTGGGGGTCGAGGCGGGGGGGAGTGGCATCGAGTCAGGGCACCATTCAGCTTCACTGGCCGCGGGAACGCCTGGTGTGCTGCATGGTTCGCTCAGCTATCTCCTACAGGACTCGGACGGCCAAGTCCTGCCAGCGCACTCCGTTTCAGCCGGGCTGGATTATCCTGGGGTCGGTCCCGAGCATTCCCATTTGAAAGACATGGGGCGCGTCCGGTATACCTTCGCCACAGATGAGCAGGCCCTGGAGGCGTTCCACAAGCTTTCCGAACTAGAGGGGATCATTCCCGCGCTCGAGACAGCCCACGCCATAGCATACGTACTTGAACACGGGTCTAGTGTTAATGGCCCCATCCTAGTGTGCCTTTCGGGGCGTGGTGACAAAGACGTAAGCCACGTCGCCGAGGTCGAGGGTCGGGGAAGCCTTTTTTGAAGGGCTCGGTTATCTCATCGGTGTTTTCAGCCGTTCAAGAGCAAGGCCGTGCAGCATTGATTCCATATATCACGGCCGGGCACCCTGTGGGGGACTCGACCGCGACTGTCCTGCACGCGCTGGCTGACTCCGGGGCTGATCTCATTGAACTTGGGCTGCCATTTTCGGATCCTCTGGCCGATGGTCCTACGATCCAAAGCTCGTCGTTTTCGTCTTTGCAAAATGGAACCAAGGTCGAGAATGTACTGGCCGAGCTCAGTCTCTTTCGCGCCGAGCGAGAGATCCCAGTGGTGCTGTTTACTTACCTGAATCCAGTCCTTCGTTATGGATTGGAAGATTTTCTTTTAGATGCCACCGAATCTGGGGCCAGCGGACTTCTTTTGACCGACCTCCCTGTTGGAGCGGACTACGGAGTCGAGCGCGCGGTAGCTGAGAGTCCGCTCGATTTTATCCGACTGGTAGCTCCGACGACCCGAGAGGAGCGGGTGCCGGAAATCGCCGAGAGTGGTTCAGGATTTCTTTACTACATCTCGCGAGCCGGGGTCACAGGTGTTCGTTCCCAACTTCGAGAGAGCCTAGGTGATGAAGTAGCTGCGCTCCGCTCTCAGGTAGGGTTACCTGTAGCTGTGGGTTTTGGCATTTCGACGCCTGAACAGGCACGCGAAGTCGGGCGTGCTTCCGACGGAGTTGTTGTCGGCAGTGCCCTCGTCCGAATTATGGATGAATCTGGTGTGGAAGCAGGAGCTCGCTTCGTTGCTCGGTTGAGGGCCGCGCTAGACTGATCCCTTCGGTCGAACTTCGTTTAGGCTACGATGGTCGATGGCATGACGCTCAACTAATTCGGGATCCGGTGTGACGAAGAGGGTTCGAACCCGATCCGGTACGACCGATCCGGCTGCGGAGCCCCGAGGTTTACGGACGTATTTGCGTAATGTCCAGTCCACTGGAACCGTGTCCGATGTCCGGGCCTTTGAGTGGAGAGCGGCGAGCGAAGCCGCCTCCTGGAGGTCACGCTCAGGTGGTGCTCCTGGCCCTCGCCACCTCAGGATCACATGTGCTCCAGCGCTATGTCTTGCATGAAGCCATATGTCATTCGGGGCAGAATGTCGGAAGGTCAAATCGTCATTGTGGCGGGCTCCGCGTCCCACTCGAATCTCCAGTCCGCCACTGCTTACAAAGGTTCTATATGGTTCGGTGGGACTTTGGGAACCTCGACGCTGTCTCGCAGGGGAAGCTGGAAGGGCAGCATGGATCTGGTCGACCCGAGCCGTCCCGTCTTGAGCGCGCTTCAATAGAGTTTGGAGGACCACCATATCTGCATGAGCTGATTCGATCAGACCTGGAAGTCTCTGGGCTGCTCGCTCAGAACGAGAAGCTCGGTCATAATACTTCGATGCGTTTTCGTGAGGTTTGAGTTTCGGGTCGAGCTCCAATTCGACGATGTTACCCTCAAAATCATGTACTTGAGCCGACGACGAACCTGGAGAAATCTCGAGGTATCTGGCTAGAATAATATCTCCTCGGCCTCTCAGCTGACTTGGGTCTTCACGGTTGTCGAGTTGCGCCGTTAGCTGGACGATGCGTCGTTCGACGTGTGCTATGGCGTCCTCCAGGCGCTCAAGTAGCTCGGGGCCCATCAAGAGGGTGGCGTCCGGCGCGCCTGATACGAGGTTCGAACATTCTGCGATTGCGGCTAGTAGACTTTCTGACGATCGCGACGAGACACCCGGGAGAGGCCCTGGATAGGGCTGAAGGCCGTGATCGGTTTCGAGAAGGACAGCACCAAGTTCGTGGTCTGAGTTGGCGAGTAGTCTCCAGGTTTCCAAGCCGGAGGAAAGTGAGTCTCCGGCAAGGCAGGCGTCTGCATTCAGCCGAGAAGTCCAGGCGACATTCGAAAGAAGCTCTCTTTGTCTTTCGGTGGGAGGGACGGGGGCGAGTAGGTCCTGCCAGTCCGACTCAGAGGCTATCCCGTCGACCCAGAGTCGGCCGGTAGACTTAGGCGGCGACCAAGCTTGTCCTACCCTTAGGTTACGGCTCCCGCCCTGAGTCCTGAGTATATGTTTGATAGTCCGTTCACTGCCCTCGGTCATAATCGCGTTCATCCGATTTCCGAGGAGCTCAATTACCAGTGCCCAAGGTCCACCTCTTGCCCGGTTACTCCGAAGCTCCACGACGAGGATGCGCTCGTCAGCGATAGATTTGACGTTACGGACCTGTGCTCGAATTCGAGGGTCCCCTGGTTGGGGCTCTACGCAGTCCCGCATCCAGATGCCACTACGTTCGGGGTGCAAACGCCATAACAGAGTCTTCTTTCTGAAGAACAGCACTACGTCACGAGTCCGCGCATCTAAACGGATTGCGCGCAGCCTAGACCCTACGAGCTCTATATCGAGCTCACGAGCCAGATCGCGTACTAGGACAGAGTCCCATCGGATTGCCATTCTCGAACTTAACTGGCTCACCTCAAAGAAGAAGCTGGAGCAGAGTGTGCAGTGGGAGTATCGTTATGGGCGTCATTAAAATTCTTATGGACGCAGTCCTGGTCCGCTGCCCCTTTCTATACGCTTTGCACTCTCTTCTCGAAGCTCTGCTGGTTGGACAACTACCCAGATGGGCAGTCGTGGGGGGTGAGCGTCGCGCACACATGGATCGAGTCTCCGCTCTTCTTAACGATTGGGCGATCCGGATGGACCTGCCAGAGCTGGAACGAAGGCGCTGGCGTGCGGCGGGTCTAGTTCATGACTTACTCCGTGATTCCGAACCAAGTAAGCTCCGAGAAACTCTGCCCTCCGCATTGGTCGAAGTTCCAAGTACGATCCTTCATGGGCCTGCTGTCGCAGAGCGTCTTCGGAGCGAAGGTGTTGATGATGGCGAACTGCTAATAGCCGTGGCGCAACATTCTCTGGGTGATGCACGTTTCGGACGTTTAGGTCGAGCTTTGTATGCAGCCGATTTCTTGGAGCCGGGTAGAGCATTCCTGCCCGAATGGCGTGCAGAACTCCGGGAGCGTATGCCCGGCGACTTTGACGCGGTTGTTGCCGAGGTAACTGAGGCCCGGATCAGAAACCTGATAGAGCGCGGTTCGAAGGTGTCCCCGCAAACCATTGATTTTTGGTATGTGATGGTGGGGGAGGCGGCATGACCCCCAGGCGCACGAAGCGACATTCAAGAAAATCCGCGCGCCGAAGTCGGTCCAAGCAGTTTCCTGGTGGGCGTAAACCATCCGTGAGAGCGAGTCTCGGTTTGTTCGTTGGAGTAGTCATCTTCTCTACGATTGCCGTGATCGGAATTCCGTATCCAAACCCTCAGGGTGAGGATGTTGTGAGTGAGGGTGTGAATCGAAATATTGGGCAGGTGGAGGTGTGGTCCGGGGATCGGGTTCGGGTTGAAGTACAGAACGGTGGTGGTGTAGCGGGGATGGCGAGGAATGCTACTGATGTGCTTCGTACCGCTGGGTTTGACGTGGTGAAGTTCGGAAATGCACGAGCTTTTGATCCTGGGCGCCCTTCGGTGGTGATAGATCGTGTAGGACGGGACGAAGCGGCGCATGCCATTGCGAAGGCTCTTGGAATTGATAACGTGCTCAGCGCACCCGACCCAACCCTATATGTTGATGTGACTGTTGTTGTTGGAAGTCCTTGGCAGCCAGTTGCTCCGGTTCTCGGGAGCGGAGTAACTAAGCCATGGTCCTGGTGGGATCCGCGCGAGTGGTTTGGCACTTGAAACGACAAGAGAATCTCGTTCGGCGGCGCGCTCAAGGCTGGAAGATATGACAAACAAGAAGAAGGGATCGAATCGCGCTCGGGTAGAAACGCCTAGCAGTGATCAGGGTGGGAACAATCAGCGCGCTCAGAGGCGAGCGCAGCGTGCGGCTGCGAACGTGTCCGGGGTGCGATTAGAGAACTCGCTAGCCGAGTGGACTAAGTCGATCGTTATCGCCATAGCTCTATTCCTATTTCTCCGCACGTTTTTGGTGCAGACGTTTGTGATCACGTCTGGATCAATGGAGGAAACGCTGCTCGTTGGGGATATGTTGGTGGTGAACAGATCGGCGATTGGCTCTCGAGTTCCCGGAACTTCTATCCGCATCCCAGGCTACTCATCGGTGGACCACGGGGACGTCTTGGTATTCGATCCGCCCCATGAGGAGACGCTGAAGCTCATTAAGCGGCTAGTCGGTATGCCAGGAGACGAGCTAGAGATGCGGGACCGAGTGCTTTACCGGAACGGCGAGGCCGTCGAGGAGCCTTATGTCATCCATTCTGAAGTGAGAGACGAGATGCACCCGTGGATGATCTGGCAGCGAGAATACTTAGCTCCAAGTGCAGACGCTGCCACGTACGCTCCGACTAGAGATAACTGGGGCCCTGTTCTTGTGCCGGACGGGCACTACTTCATGCTTGGAGACAATCGAGAAAAAAGCTTTGACTCGCGCTATTGGGGCCTACTCGAGGGATGGCGTCTCGAGGGCCGGGCTGTCTTTACGTACTACTCGTACAACAAGGACTCATTCCGACCCTTTCCAGCTATACGTGAGGTGCGATGGAGCCGCATTGGTCGGGCTATCGATTGACTGCCGAAGGGCTTTTATTCCGAGATCTCGGCAACTGACTTCTTGAGGCCGATCTGGCTTAACGTATGGCCTCGTAGCTGTCCGCATGCAGCGTCGATATCCTGACCGCGTGTCTCTCTGACTGCAACCGATACACCTCGTGACGCTAGCCTTCGAGAGAACTCCAGTATTCTTTCGGGCTTAGACGGTCTCCATTTCTGATACGGAATCGGATTGAAGGGGATTAGGTTGACGAAGGCGCTTACGCGAAGTGCCAGATCACCGAGTAGCTCTATCAGTTCAGGAGCATCATTGACCCCGTCGATCATTGTGTACTCAAAAGTGATTCGTTTCCCACCCCCATCCTCAAAGTGTTCTAGTGCGGCCAAGACCTCTCTGAGCGGATATCGCTTCTCGAGTGGAATGAGTTCACGTCTGAGCTCGGATGAAGGAGCGTGCAGGGAAAGAGCCAGCCGGAATTGCTCGGGACGCTCGGCTAACTCTAGAATGCCCGGTATGACACCTACTGTCGAAACCGTAATGCGTCGTGCCCCGACGCCGTACCCCTGGTTCAGAATCGTTAGAGAGGGGTGAAGAGCCTTTCGGTTCGCCAGAGGCTCTCCCATACCCATATAAACAATGTTTGAAATTGACCCGTAGTCGTTTTCATGAGCCCACCTGCGTGAAGCTCGGTACTGGCCAACAATTTCACCTGCCGTCAGTTGCCGATCGAACCCTCCCCATCCTGTAGCACAAAAGGTGCAACCCATCGCACAGCCCGCTTGAGACGAAATGCACAGCGTCAGCCGACTCTCGGTTGGGATAAGAACTGACTCTACGAGTTTGTCATCCGACAGGCGCCAGAGGTGCTTTACAGTTCCGTCCTCACTCCGTTGCACTACATCCGAAACAGGCTCGTCTAGACGAAAGGATTGAGCCAGCTCATCGCGCTGCGTTACTGGCAGGTCGGTCATTTCTTCCATAGACCTTCCAAGCCGCTCGTATATCCATTTCTCGACCTGGCTTGCTCGGTATTTTGGTTCCCCGCGGGACGTAAAATGCGACTCGAGCGCGCTGCGAAGCTCGATCGGTGTCATTGAGAGAAGGTCTGGAGGGGTGTCGGGGGTCATGACGACTCGTTGAATCGATGTTCTAGGCCCGATAACTTAGCCGCCGAATGAGGGGCTCAGGTACCGGTGACCGTTGCCTTAGTGCTATTCTGAAAGACGTAAAGGCTGTTTCAGAGAAACCCAAACAAGGCGTATGCTGTGCCGGACCTAATCCGGGTGTGGGGCCCCGCTGCTGCTTGGGCGACCGTACTTTATATAATCAGCACCCTTTCAGGATTTGGGGGAGTGACGAGCTTTCCATTTGCGGACAAGCTCGCGCACTTAGTTCTTTATGCGGTCTTAGGTGCGACTTTGGCTTGGGGGTGGGCTCGCTCTCCCCGAGTCTTGTCGCATGCACTTGTTCTTGTTGCTGGGGCGGTCTATGGAGTCACGGACGAGTGGCACCAAATGCATGTACCAGGTCGAACCCCTGAAATGGCCGACTGGGTGGCCGATGTTGCTGGCTTACTCATAGGGTATTGGATGATGCTGCGTGTAGTGAGACGAGCGAGCGGTAACCTCGAAGTAGAGGAAGCGATGTGATGCCTGAAGTCAGAATCGAACAGACAGGAATGAGGAGCCGAATGGTCGGCGGGTTGCGGGTGGAGCACGAGGGGGAGGAGCTCGTGCTTGCAGGTTGGGTCCACCGGCGACGCGATCTAGGAGGACTTCTTTTTATAGATCTTCGTGACCGGAGTGGATTAGTCCAAGTGTCCTTTGGGCCGGAATGGACCGACGCGATCTCTTGGGAACTGGCGCACAGCATTGGTCATGAGGATGTGATTCGAGTCAAGGGTTTGGTTGTCGCGAGGCCTGATGGCGGTAGTAAGAGTCAAATGCCGACTGGCGGGGTTGAGTTGCAGGTCCGAAAGTTTGAGATCCTATCTAAGGCGAGCACGCCGGAGATCCCTGTCTACCGAACTCCTGAGGAAGAGCTGCCGGCAGAGGAACTCCGTCTCCAGCACCGTGTTCTTGATCTGCGTCGGTCAGAACTCCAAGAAAAGCTGATGCTTCGGCACAAGCTGATGCTGGCGGTGAGAGTGTACATGGATCGGCATGGTTTCATTGAGGTGGAGACCCCGATCCTAACAAAGGCGACCCCCGAGGGGGCTCGTGACTACCTTGTGCCGAGTCGGGTTCACAAGGGAGAGTTCTACGCACTTCCCCAGAGCCCGCAGATATATAAGCAGGTGCTCATGGTGGCTGGTTTCGACAGATACTTCCAGATCGCGAGATGCTTCCGCGATGAGGATCTTCGAGCGGATCGACAGCCCGAATTCACACAGATCGATGTAGAGGCTTCTTTCGTCGAGGTCGACGACATCCTTGGTTGGGTGGAGGGACTTATGGAAGCACTTGCTGAGGTGTCGGAGGTAGACGCGTCTCTTCCGTTCCAGCGGCTTTCTTGGGAAGACGCAATGGAGCTATATGGTTCAGACGCCCCCGACTTGAGATACGAACTTGCGATCGAAGACTGGACCAAGGCTACGGAGGATCTCGATTTCGGCGTGATTCGCAGTCAGGTTGATGAAGGTGGACGAGTTCGTGGCTTCCGACTCGCAGGAGGTGGGCGTCTCTCAAGACGTGAGATAGATGTTATAGAGGAGTCGGCCAGGGGTGCCGGTGCACCGGGACTTCTGTGGGGTAAGCGGGGTGATGAAGGTGCGTCTGGCCCGTTGGGTAAGTTCATGACCGACGAGCAGGCTGACCGGGTCGGCCTTGGGATTGGTGATCTTGTCCTGGTGTGCGCGGGTAAGGATGGCCTAACCTCGCCTGCGTTAGCAGCGGTTCGTCAAGCCGCCATCAAGGCCCTAGAACTGCCACGAGTCACGGAACACGCATGGCTTTGGGTGACTGATTTTCCAGTCTTCGAAGAAGACGAGGGAAGGGTCACCGCCAGTCACCACCCCTTCGTAATGCCGCACGCGAGCGACATCGAAAACATTGAGAGTGGGCCGGGTTCTGTCCGAGGCACTGCTTACGATCTCGTTTATAATGGGACTGAGTTTGGATCGGGTAGTATCCGGATTCACGAGCCTGAACTGCAGCGCCGTATCTTACGTGTCTTGGGACTGAATGAGGTTGAGATTGAGGAGAAGTTCGGCTTCCTCCTGAAAGCTCTCTCCGCCGGGGCTCCACCGCACGGTGGCATAGCGTTGGGAATGGACCGTATCGTTCAGCGTTTTACAAATTCCTCAAGCCTTCGGGATACGGTTGCGTTTCCGAAGACAACTGCGGCAAGGGCACTGTATGAAGGCGCGCCAACCGCGCCTGGTGGATCTTCGCTTGAAGAACTTGGTTTACAAGTGAACACACAGAACCCGCCGGAGCGGGGAGAATAGGCAAAGTTGCTGCTTCCGGGGGAGCGCGTGGAGCAAACCGAAACGATGGTAGAGCATCGCCTTAACACTGAGGGGGCTGACCCTCTCATGCTGGCTGGCGTAAATGACCGGAACATTCACGAGATTGGGCGACTCTTCTCTGTTAAGGTTGTCATGAGGGACGATCAGTTGGTTCTCAGAGGGATGATTGACTCTCTGGAAAGAGCCGTACCGGTGGCTCAGCATATGATCGAATTAGCTCGGCTGCGAGCCCCGTTTGACACCCCGGATATCGCACGCTTCGCAGACGGCGTAGACGCTTTAGGGGTCGACGGTATAGTGCATCCAGATGAAGAGGTTCGGATCGCTCTGCCGGGTTCGCGACGGGTCATAGTCCCCAAGTCCGACGGTCAGCGTGGGTACATCCGGGCGATCCAAGACAACGACGTAGTAATCGGTATTGGGCCGGCGGGAACAGGGAAGACCTATCTAGCTGTAGCTGCTGCCGTCGATTCACTATACAAGAAGAGAGTAAAGCGGATTGTTTTAGCGCGACCGGCGGTCGAGGCGGGAGAAAATCTCGGTTTCTTGCCGGGTGATCTTCAGGAAAAAGTTGACCCGTACCTCCGACCATTGTACGACGCCTTAGAAGATATGATGCCCCATGACCGCGTCAGCCGGGCTATTGAGGACTCGACAATCGAGATCGCTCCGCTCGCTTACATGAGGGGACGGACGCTGGCGGATGCGTTTGTGATTTTGGACGAAGCTCAAAATGCAACGCGGGCCCAGATGAAGATGTTTTTGACTCGCCTGGGTCTTAACTCTAGGGTTGTCATTACCGGGGACAAGACGCAGATCGATCTTTCTAACAAGTCAGACTCTGGTTTGCTCGAGGTGGAAGATATCCTTGGTTCCGTGGAAGGGATTAAGGTGATTTATCTTGATGGGAAGGACGTAATTCGCCACAGGCTAGTGAAGGACATAATAAAGGCTTACGCGAAGGTCGGAGGTGGAGAGGAACAGTGAGCTCAGGTGCCAGAGATCCGGTCTTTAGGTCTGTTCTAGGAAACCTCTCTCGCCAGCCAGGTGTGTCGACGGTGGAACGGTTTCGTTACCACGGAGCTCGGGCTGCACTCCCTATAGCGCTAGCTCTCTTCGTAACGTTTCTCTTCCCTCCCACGGAGGGAACAAACGTTACCCGTTACGACATCGGGGTTGTGGCGCCGGCGGACGTTATTGCCGAGATGGAGTTCGCAGTCCCGAAAACGGCAACCGAACTGGAGAGGGATCGGCGTGCAGCAGCGGAAGCGGTACCCCGGACCTTTGATGAACGCCCGGCGATCGGAGACACCGTTGCTGCCAACTTAGGCCTTTTCTTTGACGCTATTGACGAAGCGGACCGAGAAGGTGACACGCTAAGGGTCGACCAGATTTTGCAGTCTGCGCGCATCAACGCGTCACCATCGCAGATGGACTATGTGTTGGATTCCGAACAGCGTAACGCACTGAGAACCGCCAGTCGTGCGGCTACTCTCGAGATCATACCGCGAGGTATGGCCGACCCCGCAGAGGCATCTGGGGTGACAACGGATGTCATCTATGTGCGCACTATTGCAGGTGACAATGTTATTGAAAGGACACGACCTTTAACCGAGGTGATAACATCACGAGATTTTTATGCTCAGGCTGTCCTCTACCTCCCGCCCGGGTCGCCACCGGATGCGCAGGATTTGCTTCGCCTAGTTCTGATTTCTCATCTTCAGTTCAGTTTAACCCCTAACGTCACAGCAACAGAATCTGCTCGGGAAGCTGCACGGAACTCAGTTCCGTTGACCAAGGCTGATGTCCTACGAGGAGAGGCCATCGTTCGCGCTGCCGATCCGATCGGCCCGGAGACCCTCGAGCGACTCCAGGCCTACGAGAGTGCGCTTCGTGATGCGGATTTATTGGAGTCGGAGGAGCCAGTCGCTGTAGCAGTCCTAGGTGGTGGGTTAGTCACCCTCATGCTTCTCTCGATCTTTGGTCTTTTGGTCCTCTTCAGTCGTCCAAAAGTCTATGCGAATTTCCGCTGGCTGCTTCTGCTGACTCTCCTCAGCGCCGGGTATTTTGTGGCCTCATTTGCGATCCATGAGGTGGGATGGTCACCGGCATTGTTGCCAATTCCCTTTGTCGCGTTATCGGTAGCCGTGCTTTGGGACACCCGCATGTCTCTTCTGCTAGTATTTGTTTTAGCGGCGATCACCGGGACACTGCAGCCTTTCGCCGATTACAGCACAGTTTTGGTTGTCATGATCGCAGGAGCGGCTGCCGCTATGTCAGTGCGCGCTGTCCGGAGAAGATCCGAAACGTGGGTCTCTATCGCCATAATATCCGGGGCATCGAGTCTAGTGCTTTTTTCTCAGGGTTTTGCTACTGCGACTCCTCTAGTTGACAGTGCCCAGGCGGCTTTGTTCGTGACGGGTAACGCCGTAGTATCCGCTCTTCTAGCTACCGGTTTCCTCTGGGTGTTTGAGCTGTTCACCGGAATCACGACAGATCAGACACTGTTAGAATGGGCAGATCCGACTCGGCCCCTTCTTCGCCGACTTTCGATGGAGGCTCCGGGAACGTACGCCCACACTATCAACGTTTCGAATCTCGCGGAAGCAGCAGCTAATGAGATTGGAGCGAACGGACTGTTATGCCGGGTTGGGGTTCTCTACCACGATGTTGGAAAGATGATCAAGCCGCGCTATTTCGTTGAGAATCAACATGACGGTCGTAACCCACATGACAAGCTTAAGGCTGAAACGTCGGCTTTGATCATCCGCGAGCATGTGACAGAGGGTGTTCGCCTCGCTAGGGAGGAAAAGGTCCCAGCTCTGGTGATACAGTTCATACTGGAACATCACGGAACGCAGAAGATCGGCTTCTTTTATGAAAAGGCTCAAGAGGAGGAGGGTCCGGACCTTGATTTAGCTCGTTTTACTTATCCTGGACCCAAGCCCCAGTCGAAAGAGACAGCACTAGTCATGCTTGCCGACTCGGTCGAGTCCGCGGCTAGGGCCATGCGTGACCCAACGCCCGAACGTGTAAGGGATCTCATTGATACGGTAGTGGGCAGTAAGCTCAATGATGGACAGCTTGACGAAGCCCCGCTCACGTTGGCTGATACGACACGGGCCAAGAACCAGTTCGCGAAAATACTTGGGGGGGTAGTTCATCGGCGGATAGAGTACCCGGAAACTCGTCACCTTACGGATGCAGATGGAGGAACCGGTGTATCGAGTGAGGCAGACAGCGGAGATTCTGATAAGCCCGAATAGGTTGATGCTTGACGAAAAACCATGCGAGGTAGTCGTAACGGTCAACGAAGAGGATGTTGACGGAATTCCGATCGGTCTTATCGAGAGAGGGGTCCGCGCTGCCTTGAGGTGCGAATCCGTGAAGAAGGGCGAGGTGTCGGTAACGCTTCTAGACGATCTTCGTATTCGCGAGATGAATGCGTTGTATCTCGAGCGGGATCGTGCCACCGATGTTATTGCTTTTTCCCTTGGTGGTGACGCTGGAGTGATTGGTGACGTATACATCGGCTACGAACGTGCTCGCCGACAGGCGAGTGAACTCGGTGAGTCGTGGGAGGTTGAGCTTGTTCGTTTAGCAATCCACGGGGTTCTGCACGTACTTGGTTATGACCACCCGGATGGTCCGGAACGGACGGAAAGCAAAATGTTCTCTCTCCAGGAACGTCTTGTCGCTGAGGTGATGACGGATGAGTGAAGGGTGTGAAGTCGGGTTGCCCTGACTAGTCGACCCGGGGATCTTCATTGGTCCGGCGGTGCCCCGTCGGAGCTTTGCCTCCCGCTCCGAAGGGGACGGAGATGACCGCCCAAAACAAAGAAAGCGAAGCCACTCAACATCGCGTCGAAGTGCTCATTGCCTCGGGTGACCTTGTCGAGGCGTGTGCCTTGGTCGAAGACCTGCACGCATCTGACTTGGCAGACGTGCTTGAACGTCTCGATGAGTCGGCTCAACTGACATTCCTCGCTGCACTTCCTGTTGGGTTAGCCTCTGAGGCGCTTACGGAGATGGATGTCGGTGATGAGAGAGCCAACCTGTTGTCGAGATTGAATCCTGAGAGGGGAGCACAACTCATAGCGGAGTTGGCAGATGACGATGCCGCGGATTTGATCGGGGAACTCAATAAGCAGAGCCAGAGGGCTATCCTAGAGAAGCTCACGGACGAGGCCGCGGGAGAGTTGATCGATCTCCTTCAGTATAATGAGGAGTCGGCTGGAGGTCTTATGACTACGGACTTAGTGTCCGTTGTCTCGACTGTTACTGCGTCGGAAGCGCTGAACTTGGTCCGGGTTAAGGGCCGAGAGGTCGAGGACTTCTACACGGTGTTTGTAGTAGACCGAATTGGTCGATTGATGGGAACGGTTCGTCTTGATGACCTGGTGATTGCGAATCCTGAGGAGCAGATCGAAGGGCTTGTCGAGGAGCCTGTAGCTATCATCCATCCTGAGGAAGACCAGGAGCTCGTAGGTCGACTGATTGGCCGGTACAATTTGGCTTCGATTCCAGTAGTAAGTGTGACTGGTATTCTGCTTGGAAGAATCACTTTCGACGATGTAATTGATGTGATTGAGGCTGAGCAGACGGAAGACATACTTCGCCTTGCCGGTGTGACCGATGATGAAGACCTGCGCCATACATGGGCTGAGTCAGTACGAGCGCGCTTACCCTGGCTCGTTCTGAACCTCGTGACCGCCTCACTTGCGGCCTCAGTAATTCTGGTCTATGAGGACGTTGTAGATCAGGTAATAACGCTGGCTTTTTTGGCACCGATCATTGCAGCAATGGGAGGGAGCTCGGGCACTCAGTCACTGGCGATTACGATCCGGCGCCTCACTGTGGAAGGCCCCGGAGGCGCTCGCGGCCTAGTAGTTAAAGAGCTTCTTATCGGGTTGGTGATCGGGGGAGTGTTAGGTCTGGGCATTGCAGGGATTGCTTTGCTAGTCCCGGATGGAAATCCGCGTCTTGGTTTAGTGGTCATGCTCGCAATGTGGGGTAATCAAGTAGTGGCGGGCTTCGCGGGCGCATTCGTTCCGGCAACTCTGGACAGGATCGGGGTAGACCCTTCCGTAGCATCCTCGGTCTTTGTTCACACGCTTACGGACCTGTGCGGCTTCTTCCTACTACTCGGGCTTGCTTCGAAGCTCCTCTTGGGCGGCTGATTTCATGAAGCGCTTGGTGCGCACTGTGTCCGTCTGTTGGGGGTTGGCACCTTTTGCGATCGCCTTCATGCGTGATCGAAGGTCGTTTCTGATTTTGGGACGTCCCGCCCGGCGTACGCATGAGCAGCATCGAACACGTGCCGAGCGTCTTTCTATGCGCCTCGCTCGCTTTGGCCCAGCTTTCGTCAAAATCGCTCAGTTGTTGAGTGCCAGGGCAGATATACTCCCGGAGCCGTATCTGTCGGAAATTGCCAAGCTACAGGACCGTGTGCCTCCAGATACGGCTGATGCGATACGCCACGTAATAGAGAAAGAGCTGGGAGCCCCGACCGCGGAAATCTTCGATGACTTTGATGACGATCCGGTGGCAGCGGCAAGCTTAGGTCAGGTGCACCGGGCTAGCGCAGGCGGAAGAGATGTCGTGGTCAAGGTGTTGCGTCCCGGTGTTGAGGAAGTTGTCGCCCTCGACATATCAATTTCGTTTCGACTCTTATTCTGGCTGAACATTCTTTTCCCGAATCACCATGTTCGTGCGATCACGAACGTTGTGAGAGAGTTCTCCGTTCGCGTACGCCGCGAGATGGACTTCCGACAAGAAGCGGCGAATATCGAGCGCTTTCAGTCTTTTGTTGTGAACGAAACCGCGGTTCGTGCGCCCGAGGTTATAGACGGCTTCACGACACGACGTGTTCTTGTAATGGAGCATTGTCATGGTGTGAAGATTGATCGGTTGCAAGAACATTTCTCGTCAGGCCGATTATCCCTCCAGCAGGTGATGGGTACTCTTACCGGTGTCTACATGAAAATGGTCATGGTAGACGGTTTCATGCATGCCGATCCCCACCCAGGCAATCTTCTAGTTCAGGAAGATGGAACTCTAGTTCTATTGGATTGGGGGTCTGTGATAGAGGTGCCGCGCTGGACCCGGGAATCAATCCTGAGCATAGCGATTGCTCTCGGTCGCGAGGATATTGATGGTTTGATCAATGGCATGTATCGGTTGGGCATGATCAGTTCGGAAGTGTCTAGAGGTGAGATCCGTGAGGCAGCGACGGAGATTTTGCGGATAGTCGAACGAGCGAAGACGACGAATCACCAGATCATTTTTGAGGATGTAATCGCTCAGGTTCTCGACACTTTCTACACATGGCCGCTCGTACTTCCTCAGGAACTCGTTTATTTCTTCCGGACATCCGCGCTAATCGAAGGAATCGCTTTTGGATATGACGCGAAATTTGATGGGCTAACCTTCATCCGTGGCGTTATACAAGAGAACCGTTGGGATCTAGCTAAGAGCGCTGGGCAGCAACCGGTACAGTTAGCCAAGAACTTCATTGAAGAGTCTCAACAGGTGGTGCGTTCCTTGCGAGACATAGTAACTCGAGCTGAACGTGAGGAGTTACGTGTCCGGGTCCATCCTCGAGATGTTCAGGCTCAGGAGCGTTTCCTGCACCTCCAGTCGCGGCGCCTCCTTCTGAGTATCTTCGCATCGGTGACTGCTGTGATAACCTCGATCCTTTTCATCGCTTTGCGAAGCTGGTGGCTCCTTGGTACCGGCCTTGGTGTTGCCCTCATTATGTTCGTGATCACTCTTTTTATCCCGACGCATCTTCTGGAAAATCCGATGCACCATGCTCGAGGGATCCGCGCACGATGAAATCTAAAAGACCTGTTCCTGGGCATCAGGTTCTTCTTCAGGGCTTCCTGGAAGGAAGCGTCCGCGGGCTCGCCAGGGCGATTTCTGTGGTAGAAAACGAACGCGACGGGTTTCAGGACTTGCTTCACACAGTGATGACTTCGGGTCCGCAGACGAAACGGGTAGGCTTCACCGGTCCTCCAGGGGCGGGAAAGTCGAGTATAGTAGCCGCGGTTGCGACCGCATACCGGGGGTTGGAGGAACATCTGGGTATCGTAGCGGTCGACCCAACTTCACCGTATTCCGGAGGGGCATTATTGGGTGACCGGATCCGGATGAACGATATCGCGACCGATCCAGGAATCTTTATCCGCTCTATGGCGACAAGAGGCTCATTGGGAGGGCTTGCAACCGCGACGAAGGAAGTCGTCGACCTAATGGATTCTTTCGGCTTCGACCGGGTGTTGGTGGAGACCGTAGGAGTGGGTCAAACTGAACTGGAAGTTACGGCAGCAGCAGACACTGTAGTCGTGGTCCTAGTACCGGAGTCAGGAGACGCGATCCAAGCCATGAAGGCCGGGCTAATGGAGGTAGCAGACATTTTCGTCGTTAATAAGGCGGACAGGCCCGGTGCGCCACGCTTGGTTAAGGAACTACGACAAGCCCTGCATCTGCGGTCAGGTCGGGCGTTGAGGGACATCCCGGCGCACCATGGAGTCGATTTGGGTAAGGCTATGAAGCTTGAGAGAGTGTCTGATGCCTCAGAGCAAGAGGGGGAGGAGTGGGCGGTGCCGGTACTAACTACGAATGCGTTGACTGGTGAGGGAGTCGATAAGCTGCTTGAAACTGTCGAAGCGCACCGCAGATGGCTTGTTGAAAGTGGGGAGCTTGGGGTGCTCCGAAGGGCAAGGTCTGGGATCCGAATACGAGATGTGGTCGATCGGGAAATGCGTCGTGTCGCCTGGAATTCTGAGCGGGTGAATGGGTTACTAACGCAAGGAGTTGAAGAGATAGCGTTAGGGCGGGGCACACCGTACTCTGCTGCGGATAATATTTTGCGAGCGCTTCTCCGACAGAGAGCTTAGCTGAGAAACGTTGGGGTATCATCGGTGACCCAGCTAGATTCAAGCTGACGGGAGCTTCTCTGATTCCGGGAACTTCCTTTTTATCTTCTTTGTTGGGCACACCGAGACCGTTTCAGGCGGTGGTGAGTTATGAATCGCACGGAGAAGTATCTTGTCGACTATTGAGCGGGACATCCTTAAACGAACCGATCTAGAAAAGGCTTTAAGACAGAGCGAGCTCGAGGTCACAGACTTGAGGGCGCGCCTGGCAGAGTGGGAAGATCGCTATGATGCCCTCCCCAAACGCGATGCTCCGTTTTCCACCGTTTCGGGGAGAGAGGTCAAACCTCTCTATACCGAACTGGATCACTCCCCAGCGGACAAGCCAATCGGGTATCCAGGGATGTATCCGTTTACTCGTGGGCCGTACGCAACGATGTATAGGACGCGCCTTTGGACGATGCGTCAATTCGCTGGCTTCGCTACAGCCGAAGAAACCAACCAGCGTTACAAGTATCTCCTTGAGCACGGTCAGACAGGGCTGAGTGTCGCATTCGATTTTCCGACGCTTATGGGGTACGACTCTGACCATGAGCGCTCGCTTGGTGAGGTAGGTGTGTGTGGCGTGGCTGTCTCGTCATTAGCCGACATGGAGAGGCTCTTCGAGGATATTCCGCTTGATCGTGTTTCCGTATCAATGACGATCAACGGACCGGCGATCATTCTTTTCTGTTTCTATGTCGCGGCAGCTGAAAAACAGGGTGTCGACGTTAGTGAGCTTCGCGGCACAGTCCAAAACGATATTCTGAAGGAATATCAAGCACAGCACGCTTGGATCTATCCACCCGAGCCAGCGCTTCGCTTGATAGTAGATATGTTCGAATGGTGCAGCGCCAATACCCCGAAGTACAACCCGATATCTATCTCTGGATATCACATTAGGGAGGCTGGGGCCACGGCTGCGGAGGAACTCGCTTTTACGCTCAGAAATGGCTTTGAGTACGTAGAGAGAGGAATTGCTCGCGGGCTGGATGTCGACTCGTTCGCCCCGCGTCTCTCTTTCTTTTTTGATGTTCACAACGATTTCTTTGAAGAGATAGCGAAGCTGCGTGCCGCTCGTCGAATTTGGGCCCGAGGGATGAAAGAGAAATACGGAGCTAAGAACCCTGATTCATGGCGCTTGCGGACCCACTGCCAGACCGCCGGAGTGACCCTTACAGCTCAGCAGCCAGAGAACAACATCGTTCGGGTCGCCTATCAAGCGATGGCGGCAGCCTTGGGTGGGACACAGTCTCTGCATACGAACTCTATGGACGAGACTTTGGCTTTGCCCACGGAAAAAGCTGTTAGGATCGCTCTTCGCACGCAGCAGATCCTTGCACATGAGTCTGGAGTGGCGCTGACCATCGATCCGCTTGCAGGATCGCACTATGTCGAAGCTCTAACGGATGAACTAGAAGAAGATGCGGTGGGCCTATTTGAGGAAATCGACGAGATGGGAGGTGTCGTTCCGGGAATTGAGCAGGGATGGTTCCAGCAGGAAATAGCGAACTCGGCAATGCGTCAGCAAAGGGAAGTTGAATCTGGTGACCGAGTCACCGTGGGGGTGAACTCCTTCACCGAGGGATCATCTGACGTCGAGATCGAAATGCTAAGAATTGATCCAGAAGTGGAGAAACGCCAAGTCGCAAGCATGTCAGATATGCGAGCGGGTAGGGACGATGAGGTGGTGAGGGTCACGCTGGCTGCGCTGACAGAAGGGTGCCGTAGCAAGGAAAATTTGGTGCCACTCATTCTTGATTGCGTGAGAGGATACTGCACGCTTTACGAGATCCGGGCTGCGATGGAAGAGGTCTTCGGATCCTACAAGGAGCCCGTGTTCTTCTGATCGGGGCCCTTCTGATCGAAGTCTTCGCTCAGCGCAGGGAAAGCGGAAAGTCTTACCGTAACTGCCTTTTCGGGCACTTCGAATCGACGCCTCCTGCTGCTTCTCATAGATTGGGTGAGATCGGGTATGGTTTTTCGTGATAGCCCGCGTATCTCTTAGAGATCCAACTTGAGTCATAAAATGTCTGATGAACGGAAGATAAGGGTCCTAGTAGCCAAGCCTGGGCTCGACGGTCACGATCGCGGAGCGAAGGTCATTGCAAGCGCGTTCCGTGATGCGGGTTTTGAAGTTGTTTACACCGGTTTGCACCAGACCCCAGAGATGATAGTGAACGCGGCAATTCAGGAGGATGTGGATGTGGTGGCCATGTCGGTGTTGTCTGGTGCCCACATGACTCTTTTCCCGAGGGTAAAGGCACTCCTTGATGAGTTAGGTGCGGACCACATTCTTTTAACTGGCGGCGGTATTATTCCTGAGAATGACGTTGCTGATCTCGAGCTTGAGGGTATTGGTCGATTGTTCGGCCCTGGGACGTCGACATCTGATGCGATCGCATACGTCAAAGAATGGTTCTCAACGACTGATGACGCCTGAAGCCACAACGTCCGGACGCTTGAGCGACCTCGCTCGTGAACTCAAGGATCTCCGTGAGGAATTGAAGCTTGGAGGTGGCCAAGGGCAAATTGAAGAGCAACATGATAAGGACAAGCTGACGGCCCGAGAACGCGTCCAGCTACTTTTCGACGACGGAGAGCATGCGGTGGAGATCGGCATGCTTGTCGGGCACGACCTCTACGATGGTCAGGCACCGGGGGCTGGAGTCGTTACAGCGGTTGGTCGTGTGCAGGGGAAGGAGGTGGTCGTGGTCGCCAACGACGCCACGGTCAAAGCTGGACAATGGTTTCCAGAGACGATCGCAAAGATTCTTCGTGCTCAGGAAATCGCCATGCGTTGCCGCGTCCCGATTATCTATCTCATCGATTCTCAAGGGATAAACCTCACCCATCATGGGGGGGTGTTTCCGGGCCAATACGGAGCCTCGCGGATCTTCTATTACAGCTCGATCATGCGCAGGTATCTGCGTGTTCCTCAGCTTGCTGCAGTTATGGGCCCCTGCGTTACAGGGAGTGCGTATTTACCAGCACTTTCCGATGTTATCCTGATGGTTGAGGGTACCTCGTTCATGGGGCTCGGAGGTCCCAATTTAGCAAAGGAGGTGACCGGAAAGTCTGTTGAGGCTGAGGCCTTGGGTGGCGCTAAGGTGCATACTGAGGTCAGTGGAGTCGCGCATTATATAGCACCTGACGATGAGACGTGCGTCGCGCACCTTCGCCAGCTTGTCGAGGATCTGCCAAGGACAAGCACTCCGTTGGAGGAGATGGGGACGCCGCCACGCAGGCTTTCCTACGACCTCTACGACTTGTTGCCTGAGGATCACCGGACTCCCTACGAGATCAGGGATGTTCTTGAATGTATTCTGGACGGAAACGGACTTGAGGAGTTCCAGCCGGGCCATGCAGAAGAGGTGGTTTGTGGGACGGCCCACCTAGAGGGTATAAGCGTGGGGGTGATCGCGAATGCCAGGGGTGTTTTCAAGCCAGCTCATGGTTCGACACCTCATTTTGGGGGCATCGTCTATACGGAAAGCGCTCGAAAGGTCGCCTTCTTCGTAGAGTCAATGAATCGGCAGGGTACCCCACTCCTTTTCATTCAGGATGTGCTGGGCTTCATGGTAGGTCCTGACGCTGAGCACTCAGGTATCATCCGGGCCGGAGCGGAGTTTATCGAGGCCATGGCAACGGCGACGGTGCCCAAGTTAGTTCTGACATTGAATCACGCTTCCGGAGCGGGATATTATGCGATGGCGGGGCAGGGGTTTGATCCCGATTTCATCCTTACACTGCCTACCGGACGAATGGGTGTCATGGAAGTTGACGCAGCGGTAACGGCGCTGTTTGGAAACCAGTTGGACGACCTAAAAGCGGAGGGTCACGTTCCAAATGATGAGCTGACGACGGAGATTGAAAAGTTGCGGAAGGAGTATGATCGTCAGTTGGATGCGCGCTTTGCAGCTGCTAGAGGATTCGTCGATGAGATAGTGCTGCCCGAGGAAATTCGTTCATCGCTTGGCCTGCTCTTGCGGGCAGCGCTTAACAACAAAGGTCCCCACACAGGACCCTTCCAGATCCCGCTAGAAATGGTATGATCGTGTTACTGAACATCGTCATTTTACTTCACTAGATATGACACTCCACATGAGTATGATTTCCGATGTCATGCGTAATTTTGCATTAAAGTTGTAGATGTGCTGATGGCGTTTCTCGCAAGTCGGTCTGATAGCGACCATTCTTGGCTCGAATGGAAGGTCCGTCTTTTTAGCGTCGCGGCTGTGCTGAGCTTGGTCGGCATCTACTTTGATGAGCGTTGGGTGATCGGCGCAGCGATCATGGTGCTCGCGCTAGGAATAGTTTTAAGGTTTGCGCCGGGTTCCGATCCGTGTGAGAAGGACAAGGATCACAACGGCCATACTTGATTGAGCAAAAAGTAGGACAGGGCCTCAGGTAGTGTTACATAGGCTCTTTGGAGGTATGAAGAAGGACCCACCGAACTCGCTGTGCTTAAGTACAAACTTGAGATCCGGGAGGATAAGTCAGTTAGTTAGTTAGTTCCTACTAAAAGTCGGTCCGATGCAGTTGGGAGTGGGGTGACCACGACATTCGTCTTGGTAACGCCTCTCCACTGAGCCCGGATCTGTCGGGGCTCCGGTGGTCGCCGAAACTGCTCTAGTCGCAGCTCGCGATGAGCGGTTCTGGGTCGCCCGGAGGCCCCGCAGGGGTCAGTCGGAATCGACATCGCAAACTGGAGAAAAACTTGAAGAGAGAAATTCTCGTGAGCTCGAACCCACAGGAGTCGTGGGTAGCACTGCGTGAAGACAAGCGACTCGCTGAAGTCATGTTCGACCGCCCGGATCAGAACCGAGTGCTCGGCGATATTTTCTTGGGCAAGGTCGAAGCCGTTCTCCCTGGCATCCAAGCGGCTTTTGTGGACATAGGGACTGGTAAGGCTGGGTTCCTGCATGTTTCGGACGTCAACGTCCCTGCCGTCAGTGGAGAGGAGAACCACGATGATACTGCAGGTGGTAGCAACGCGGATATCGAATCCAACGGGCAACAGAAAAGTGGTCGACGCAGGGGTAGGGGTGAAGGAAACGAGCGATCGGGAAGAGGGCGTGGCAGGCGCCATCTGCCTCCGATTCAGAATCACCTCAAGAAGGGTCAGACGATTCTTGTTCAGGTCACCAAGGAGGCGATCAGCACCAAGGGTCCTAGACTTACGGCTGATATCTCTTTACCTGGGCGGTTTCTCGTTTACATGCCCTATGCATCGCGCGTAGGTATCAGTCGAAAGATTGAGGGTCGCAATCAGCGCGCCAAGCTCCGAAAAATGGCTCAGAAGGTCCTGCCAAAGAAAAGTGGTGGATTGATCGTTCGTACTGTTGGCGAAGAGGTTACGCCAATGAAGCTCGAGAAAGAGTTTCTTCGCCTCCACGAGCGCTGGCAGCGGATCAGTAGAGATGCCGAAGCTCTCTCGGCGCCCTCGCCCGTACATCGTGAAGCGACCCTGATCAGTGGAGTTATCCGAGACCTTTTCAGTGGCAAGTTTGAGGCGCTCCGGGTGGATTCAAAACAGGCTTACGAGGAGATCAGTGACTACGTCAAGTCCGTCGATCCAGATCTGCTTGATCGGGTGCACCTCCACAGTGGTCCGACTTCTCTATTCGACGAATTCGGAGTCGAGGAAGAGATCCAGAAGGCTTTTAGAAGAAATGTCCCGCTTAAGTCAGGTGGGAGTTTGGTCATAGAGCCCACCGAGGCGTTGGTTTCAATCGACGTGAACACCGGACGCTTTACTGGAAAGGGAAAGAGAGATCCTGAGCAGACGATTCTGAAAACTAATCTTGAGGCGGCAAGAGAGATCGCGAAGCAGCTGCGCCTTCGGGACGTGGGGGGAATCATTGTAGTGGATTTTATCGATATGGACCTGCAGGAGAATCGGGACAAGGTGCTTCGTGAGCTTAGAGCCCACTTGGGGCGAGATCGAGCTCGAACAAAGGCCTTCGAAGTATCAAGCCTCGGACTTGTCGAAATGACTCGTCAGAGGGTCCGCCCTTCGGTTTTTAATTCGCTTACTTCGATATGCCAGTCGTGTGGGGGCATAGGACGGGTGTACACGCCAGCTAGCGTGGTGAGACAGATTGAGCGGACACTAAAGCGAGCAGCGGCTTCGAAGGAAGAAAAGAGTCTTGTGGTGCGAGTTCATCCGGAAGTAGCCTTGCGAGTTATAGAAGAGGAGCCTGGTTTCTTAAGGCGGCTTGCGAGGCGAACGCAACTTCAGTTGCGGCTCCGGGACGATCCTTTGATGCAGCTTGATGAATTCCGGCTTCTATCTGGACCAGCTGAGACAGACGTTACGGAGAAGTATGCCGCGTAAGCACGTTTAGGTCCCTTGACCGAGCCAAGGCGCTTTTCGACATTTATGGGCTCTAGATCAATGCCGATTCCACCTCGGGATCATGATATGTATGCAGTATTTGAGACAGGCGGCAAGCAGTTCCGGGCTGAAGCCGGGGCCCGTCTTCGTATCCCTACGCTCGAAGCCGAGCCCGGGGATTCGATCACCTTTGATCATGTTCTAGTTGCGGGTGATGGTGAGGAGAACCTCAAGGTGGGTACTCCGACCGTCGACGGTGCGTCAGTAAAGGCTGAGGTGATTCGGCACGGTCGGGGTGACAAGATCATCGTTTTCAAAAGAAAGCGCCGGAAGGGCTACCGGAAAAAACAGGGTCACCGACAGGACTTCACTGAGATTCGGGTCGAAGAGGTTGCGCTCGCCTGAGCAGCGCCCGACCGCTTTCCGATAAAAGGTTGTTAGCATCATGGCACATAAGAAAGCTGGAGGATCCAGTCGTAACGGTCGGGACAGCAACCCGAATCGTCTTGGTATTAAGAGGGCTGGAGGCCAAGGGATCAACGCGGGGAGCATCATAGTGCGTCAGCGAGGGACAAAGTTCCATCCCGGACGTAATGTGGGGCGGGGTAAAGATGACACGCTTTTTGCTCTCATTGATGGAGTTGTGACGTTCGAGCGTATGCGTGCGCGTAACGTCGTTTCGGTCTACGCTTCCGAGTAACTCCTCTCAGTCCAAGGGTCCGACGGAGAGCGAACGTCTCACGTCGGGCCTTTTTTCACGTCTGGGCGATTCAGGCACCCAGTGGGAAACCGCTCTGTGTTCTTGATTGTTTACCCAAAACATGAAAATAAGCTATACTTACTTGACGTCGGAGCGACGAGAGAAGGAGGTAAACCTTGTCTACTGTTGCCGTTCGCGAGCCCGGGGTTCGTGTCGACATAGGGGATTGGAAATGCGTGTCCCCGAAGAAGCTTAAAAATTCGGGCTTCTCGTCCTATGGGACGGGAGTAGCTCTCCTCTTTACCCTCGTGGGTTCCGCGGGGTGTCACGGAGATGATCCCAGAGCTTCTTCGTCGGATCCACAGGTGCTCGTGCTCGAAGAGTTCCCTTCTGGAAAAGACTCCTGGAACTCAATTAGACTGGACCACAATCCGCGAGTCGAGAAGTGGGTGAACCTCTATCGGGGCGTTCAGAGCGACAAGTTCGCAGATCTCCTAATCCGAAAAGAACGTTTCGACGAAATAATTCAGACTCATCTTCAACTGCGAGGGATGCCGAGAGAACTCGTCTTCATACCTATGATTGAGTCGGAGTATTTGCCTCAAGCCGTATCACCAGCTTCGGCCGTGGGACTCTGGCAGTTCATGGGTCCAACTGCAGAACATTTGGGGCTCCGTCTTGATCCGTTCGTTGACGAGCGCCGGGATCCGGTTCGAGCAACCGAGGCGGCACTGGATTATTTTGCATACCTACACAAGCGGTTTGGCGGTTCGTGGTATCTGGCGGCTGCGGCCTTCAACGCTGGTCCCGGTCGGTTAGAGCGCGTGTTACTTCGTCATGCAGCGGACAAAGAATGGGACGACGCCCTGTTTTGGGAGATCGACCAATATCTTCCACGAGAGACGCGGGAATACGTTCCGAAGATGATCGCGGTGGCTAGGCTCGCCAGGGAAGTGGTGCCGAGAGAGTCGCCACAGAGCTATATCACTCCTTACCGGTATGACAACATTTTTGTGCCGGGCGGAACGGCGCTTCGCAGCGTTGCTGACGCCCTTGGAGTCGATTTAGAGTCCGTTCTGGCGTTAAATCCGCACCTGACACAGAAGGTGACACCGCCGAACGAAATGCACGCGGTACGCGTGCCCGTCGGGACTGGAGCAGTCGCTGTCGCAGGCTTGTCCGGGAGCCTTCCTCTGGCTCGCGCCGACGACTGAGTACTTCATTCTACCCCGTCTAGAAATACTGCTGAGCGCGTGAGGTGGGATCACTTTTCCAGTCGGCAGACGACCGGCTCAATCGAAGAACTTTTCTAGATGTTCAGCTTCTTGCGCTGACGTAACCAAGCTCATTCCGACCAGTGTCGGGATGTGGACGATCAAGCCGAGGATCCCCTCGTGCATTTCGTACGGCTTAAGTTCCGGGTTCTGCCAGAAGAAAAATGCGGTGATTGTACCCGCTATAAGGCCTGCTATCACTCCTTTGGTTGTCGCTCGTTTCCAATAGAGCGCCGCTATCACAGTAGGTGCGAACTGGCAGATGACACCGTAGGCCGATGCCAGTAGTAATACCAGAGAGGAATCAGGGTCCTGCGCAAAGACATAGGCGATCGCTCCGGTCAGGAGCACGATACCTTGCATCAGACGACGTTGGGCGCGTTCACTTAGGTCTACGAATTGCTGGACACCGTCTTCGACGACCACTGAGGCTGAGGCGTGGAGCAGTGCGTCACCGGTCGACATCGAGGCCGAGAGAGCGCCCGCACAGAAGAGGCCGACCACTACCGCCGGCAAATCTGTTTCTAGGATCATGAACGGGAGAATAAAGTCGCTAGAAGATGGTGACCCAGGGAATAAGACTCCTGAAAAACCGATCAGGAAGACCGGAATCAGGAAGAGTTGAAACGTCGGGAAAAGGATCACAGTGCGCCGCATTGTCTCGTCGTCTTTAGCCGTGAACGCCTTCATAAACAGGTGGGGCCACATCATCAGACCTACAGCGCTTACTAGTATGAACGTTGAGTAGGCGCCCCAACTCCAAGGCTCACCTGTTGCGGTGAGGCCCGGTGGATCAAGTAACTCAGGACGTTCTGCAATGATCTGCGTGAACATCTCTCCGATACCGCCATAGAGGGCGTTGGGTAAGTACAGACCCAGGGACCAGGCTATTACGACCATAAAGATGCCCTGGAAGGTGTTCGTCCACCCGACGGCCATAGCTCCTGCCGACAGCACGTAAGCAATGACGATTCCGTAGGCTACTGCTGATCCCAGCCAAATTGGTACGTTCCCATCTGTGACTGCCTCGATGACAATACCTGCTCCGCGCATTTGGAGCGTGACGTATGGGACGAAGGCTATCAGGCTCAGAAGCGCAATAAGCCCGGACAGGTTCCTGGAAGGAAAACGGCCGGTAATCAGCTGTGCCTGCGTTACGAACCCATGCTGGCGACCCAGCTTGGCTACACGCGGACCGACCCAGTAGAAGGGTGCCATACCTAGAGCACCATAGGCGAGGATGTAGAAAGCTGCGGCTCCACGTGAGTATGCCCAGCCGGGGCCACCGAGAAAGGCGAAAGCACTGAAGACCGACGCACCTGTCACGAAGTACATGACTAGTAGACCAAAGCTTCTGTCCGCTGCTACGTAACCTGTAACGCTGTCGCTCTGCCCTCTGCCCGCCATGAGCCCGATCGTTAGCGTAAGAGCCAGGTAGGCTGCGATGATGATGGTGACGACTACCCACTGTTCCATCAGTCGTCAGCTCCATCTTTGGTCCGGTAACGTTTCTCTACTGTGTCGAGGAGAATCAAAACAACCACACTGCCCGAAATCCAGGCCGCGATCCAAGCCATCGTGAATGGAAGGCCGAAAACCAGAGGCTCTACTTTTGCGAACGGAAGGAGTCCAGGCCACGTCACGAAATAAAGCATCAATATGTGGTATGCGGCGGCTAGAATCCGCGCGGTCTTGAGGTTCATTGGCCTGATCCTGATTCTCTAATCCGTTTTTTTACATTCAGTGGCACGCGAGTGCCGTACTCCGTGATACCGGAGAGTCGGTTGAAGTAGCTGTACGCTGCTTTTTGGGCGGCTTCAATCACGGCTCCCCCATCTCCACCGTAATTGGACATTACGGTTATTACGTATGGCCGATCCGGTACGTTAACGATTGCCCAGACAGTCGCCACTCCGGTAATTCCTCCTGGCTTGAATGCGATTGGTATGGCGTTGGGCACTGGTCTGCGAATCGGTCCTCCTTTTGGAATGGAAAGAATCTCGATAACACGAGCACACGCCATCTCGCTCATCGGCAGTTCACAGTTGGCGATCCTCTGCATGATCTCTGCTGCATCTCTAGGAGTCGAGAGATTTTCATTTCCGCGAGCCGACTCCTCTGGTTGAATCATTTTTCTCTGCAGCAGAGTATTCGGTGCACCAAGTGAGGCCGAAAGAGCGTTGATAGCGCCCATCCCCAACTCATCAATCAATACGTTCGTTGCTGTATTGTCGGAGTGGAGGATCATGTAGATGGCGTAGTCTTCCAAGGATAAGGCTGATCCTCCATCGGTCAGCACACCGAGCACTCCACTGCCACCCGTCCTCACCTCTTCTGTCATCTCTATACGCTTTGACAGGAGACCCGGATCTGATTCGGCTCGGCGGAATAGCTCAAGGAGAATCGGGATCTTGATTGCGCTCGCCTGGGGAAAGATGAGCTCGTCCCGGACGGCGAATCGATCTCCACTGCTGAGATCGAGCACGTGAAGGCCAGCTACACCCTCGTAGCGCTCCGCAATAGATGATAATTCTGAGAGTAGGTGTTCTTGGATCAGGCCAAGTTGTTCGGCCTCCTGTCCAGAAAGCGCGGGTGTGACTGGGAGTAACGCTCCCAAAAGAAAAGCGGTTCGAGCTATGCGCATGGACGGCTCCCTAGGTGATGAATGGGGCAATCCTAGCCTGCATCGAGCCTCTTCGCACCCGGTTGAGAAGGGTATGTGGTAACAATACCTTCGACGACGGAAAGCTCCGACGGTGACCATGTACTCATATCGATCGGCCACTCGCCTCTCGATCCTGGGGGTATACGTGTCTTGAGGACTGTCTCTTGCAGCGTGAGTGCTTCACCAGGCGTCATTGAGGGGCTTCCAACATATTCGTACACCCATATTGCTTTCTCGTTAGTGGGACCGAAAACCTCGAAGCCTGAATCGCTGATTCTCAATGCAGTACCTTCATCCAGACCGATGCCTCTCACACCTGCTTGTCCGGTCAACAATGAAAACCGAGCCAGGAAGGCGATCAAACGACCTTCACGATGACGTTCGGAGAAGTGGGAGTCGATCAGGATGCCGTTTAGTTCTGGTTGAGCCAAAGGTGAGAGGGAGATAGAGACGTTGCTACTAAGTGGGTCTGCCAATGCCTCGTTAGACGTGATTGATCCTTCACGTGCGTCAAAGACACCTTCGCCAAGAGACATCGCGCCCGCGCTCGTACCTCCTATCGTTATCTGCCTAGTTATCGTTTGCTGGAGTTGCTCGTGAAGCGTCTGAGGCCACAGACCTACATAGTTCCATTGGCTTCCTCCTGCTAACCAGATGGCTTCGGCGTGCTTGATTTTGCAGAGGACTCCCGGGTCCGTTCCTGCTTCGGGTACGTCAAGTCGGATTGTCACTGCTGCGTTCGGTTGTGGATCCGCTTCGAGCTCCCACATGAAATAGGATGGGTAGCTTGTGGTTGATCCAGTGGCTCTGAGAATTAGTACATCTCCTCCCGCTGCTCCCCGCAGAAAGTCTAGCATGGCTTGGTCGTTTTCTGCGCCTCCACCCATGAGCACGATATGTCGTTCGTGCGACAAAATCGTGTTCGTAAACACGCCCGGCCCACCCTGAGTTACCCCGTATCCTGGCGGGGCGCAGATACTCTCCGGGAGATCGGGTTCGAGGGGTTCGTTGGAGTCGGCGTTACACGCAGCAAGACTCAGTAGTGCTAAGCTAAGAAGACCGATAGAAATGGTTCTAAGCGGGCAGTCCTTTCGGCAGGGGAACACTGAGGGGCCACTCAGCTTCACTTCCGGTTAGCGCCCCTTGAAATTTGGTTTCCTCTTCTCGACGAATGCTGTGACCCCTTCACGTCCATCTTCGGATGCGAAGGCGTCGAGGAAACGCTCCTTTTCGTATAGCAACCCTTCCGCCAATGGTTTCTCGGAGGCCGCTCGGATCGCTGATTTGGCGAGTTGCAGCGACACGGGGCTCCAGCGCGACATGCGTTTGGCCAGTTGAAAGGCTCGTTCGAGGTGCCCTCCTTCCTCTACTAGGATGTCAATGTACCCTATCCGGTGTGCTTCTTCAGCCTCGATGAAGTCACCGGTCAGGCTGATAATTGAAGCCCAGCCATGACCGACTAGGCGAGCTAGCCGCTGAGTCCCTCCACCGCCCGGAATTAACCCTATTCTGATCTCGGCTTGGCTGATTCTTGCCGTGCGGTCAGCGATACGGATGTCGCATGCAAGAGCGAGTTCTGAACCACCGCCAATACAGAAGCCATGGATGGCACAGATGACGGGTTTTGGAAAGTCGGCTACGGTTTCGTAGACTCTTCGCTGAGTATAAAGCTCACGCTGTTCTTTGGGCGTGCGTTCTGCAAATTCAGTGATGTCTGCACCAGCGACGAACGCTTTCTCTCCGGCGCCGTGAAGCACGACTACCCGGACCTCGTCGTCTAGTGCGAGCTCGTCGAAGGTTTCGCGAAGGATGCGGCGAACCTCCGCGTTTAGCGCGTTAAGTTTCTCGGGACGATTGAGGGTTATGACGGCGATGTGGTCTTCGCGCTTCTCTAGCAGAACCGGTACGTCGGCCATCAAGACTCCATTGGTCAGATGAATGCGGTCAGCAGCGTGAAAAAGCTCTCTATCACCTCTGGTCCGCTTAAGATTTGAGGAACCGATTGAGTGCCTCTGTCTACCATGAATAGAAGCCTTGTCCTGACTTCTTGCCCAGCTTTCCTTCTCCGACCATTTGTCGAAGTAGGTTGGGGGGTGCGAAGGCGTCCGAGCCTAATGCATCATGCAGGTACTCAGCAATTCCAAGTCGCACGTCGAGTCCTACGAGGTCGGTGAGTTTGAGTGGTCCCATGGGGTGGCGGTAGCCCAGCTCCATGGCTTTGTCGATATCCTCAGGCGATGCGACACCTTGTTCGACCATTCGGATGGCTTCCATCCCTAGTACGATTCCTAGCCGAGACGATGCAAAGCCTGGAGCATCCCGAACTACGACCGGTTCTTTCCCAAGCCTTCGTGCGAACTGAACCACAGCTTCTAGAGTCGCGTCAGAGGTTTGCGGCCCCCATACGACTTCTACGAGCGCCATAATATGAACTGGGTTGAAGAAGTGCATTCCCACAAAGCGGCTGGGATTCCTCAACGATGAAGAGATCTGAGCAATCGAGAGCGAGGATGTGTTCGTGGCGAGAATGGCATGATCCGGAACTGCTGATTCGACTTCTGCGAAAATCGACTCTTTTAGGTCGATGGCTTCGGGGGCCGCCTCCACCACCAGGTCGACTCCGGTCACTGCTTCTGAAATGCTCGCTGTTGTCGTGATATTTTCTAGGGTCCTGTCTCGGACATCTTCAGTCAGCTTTCCGCGGGCGATCCCCTTGTCGAGATTGTCACGAATTCTGTCCATACCAGTTGACGTGGCACTGTCGTTGGCGTCAAACAGGCGCACCAGACAGCCGATCATGGCGCTCACTTGAGCTATGCCATGCCCCATAGTACCGGCTCCGAGAACTGCTACAGTGCGGATCTCGCTCATGCGATTTCCAAAAGGCTTGTAATGCCTTGACCAACACCGATGCACATGGAGGCCATTCCTCTCGAAGCCTCTTGGCGTTTCATCTGGTGGACTAGCGTAACTACGATTCTGGCTCCTGAGCATCCTACTGGGTGCCCAAGAGCTATCGCTCCTCCATTAACGTTCACACGTTCTGGATCGAGCCTCAGCTCGTTCATGCACGGGATTGACTGCGCAGCAAAGGCTTCATTCAACTCGACTATATCGATGTCCTCCATCGACCACCCGTGTCGTTCTAGAGCTTTGCGGGTGGCTGGGACCGGGCCGATACCCATTCGGTGTGGCTCCACTCCTGCTACTGCCCCTCCAGCGATCCGAGCCATAGGTTCAAGGCCGAGCTCTTTTCCGCGTTCAGCTGAAACTACTAGTAGCGCGGCTGCTCCATCGTTAATTCCAGAGGAGTTGCCCGCCGTAACGCTGCCATTCTGCTTGAACACTGGGCGCAGTCGTGCCAGGGCTTCTACTGTTGTGTCTGCGCGGGGGTGTTCATCCTTATCCACCAGAATCGGATCACCTTTACGTTGTGGAACGGAGACGGGGACTAGTTCATCAGCGAACACTCCCGCAGCCATGGCTCGCTCTGCTCGCTGCTGACTTTCGGCTGCGAAGGCATCCTGAGCTTCACGAGAGACCTTGAACTCTTCGGCGATCACTTCTGCGGTCTCACCTAGGCCGATCGTCCACTCCGGTGTGAAAGCAGGATTTGGAAAGCGCCAGCCCAGAACCGTGTCAGCGGTCTTAGGGTGTCCGCGCGCGTACCCTACCTCCGGCTTCAGCATCACGAATGGAGAGCGGCTCATGCTCTCAACACCACCCGCTATGAATACGTCGCCTTCTCCGGCTTGAATTGCATGGAAGCATGAGAGAAGAGCCTGCATTCCTGATCCGCAGAGGCGATTTACGGTCTGGCCCGGCACCTCGACTGGAAGTCCCGCCCGAAGCAGGGCCATCCGAGCTACATTACGGTTGTCTTCACCCGCCTGATTGATGCACCCCAAGAGCACGTCGTCCACAGTGCTTGGGTCTATATCATTGCGTTTTACGAGCTCTTCGATCGTTATTGCCGCTAGGTCATCCGGGCGAACGGATGCCAGTCCTCCGCCGTGCCTGCCGATCGGAGTTCGGACACCGTCGATGATCCATGCTTCCCGTATCATATCGTCCTGTGTGGTTTAACTGGGGAGGGTTGGTGGTGGCAATCTAGCCGTCAACCGCTACCCATACGCTCTTGGTCTGCGTGTACTTTTCGAGGGCCGCCTCATGGCCGAGGTCTCGTCCGAAGCCGCTTGCCTTGTAGCCACCGAACGGTGATGCCGAATCATACTGGTTATAGGTATTGATCCACACTGTTCCAGCCTGGAGATCTCGAGCCACTCTGTGCGCTTTGCCGATATCCCTAGTCCAGACTCCGGAGGCTAATCCGTACATAGTGTCGTTAGCGACCTTGATTGCATGGTCGACATCCTCGACGGGGATCACAGCTGCGACGGGCCCAAAGATCTCCTCTTGAGCGATCGTCATATTGGGTTCAACGTCGGCGAACACTGTGGCTGTTACGAAGTTTCCTTTCCCGTTGACGGTGGCCTGCTCTCCACCTGTGACTAGTTGCGCCCCGTCGTTTTTCCCCGATTCGACATAGCCCAGCACCCGTTCCAGCTGTTCTTCGCTGACAATCGCACCGAGTCGGGTACTAGGATCCATAGGATCACCGATCGTCATCTTTTCGGCACGTGCAGTGAATTCTTCTAGAAAGTCGTCGTAGACCTCTCGCTCGACGAGGACTCTAGAGCCGGCAGCACACACTTCGCCTTTCCCGTAGAAGATCCCCGTAATTGCTCCCCGCACTGCTGCTCTTATGTCCGCATCGGCAAGTACGATATTCGGGGATTTGCCTCCGAGTTCCAGAGACACCTTCTTGAGCGTGTCCGCACAACTCCGCATCACCATTTTCCCCACATCCGTGGAGCCGGTAAAGGCGACCGCATCAACGCCCGGGTGAGCGACCAGGGCTGCGCCAGCGGTATCTCCGAAGCCCGGTACGACGTTGAAAACACCGGACGGAAACCCGACGTCGGCGGCAAGCTCTGCTAGGCGCAGTGACGATAGAGGGGTCTGCTCAGCTGGCTTCAGAATTACCGCATTTCCACACGCGAGAGCAGGGGCGACCTTCCAGGTCGCGAGGGAGAGGGGGAAATTCCATGGCGTTATGCAACCGACTACACCGACAGGCTCGCGCAGCGTGTAGTTCAAGAACGGACCGGCAACCGGTATCGTGGCACCTTCAATCTTATTGGCGAGACCAGCGAAGTACCGAAGATTCTCAATCACGCTTGGTAGGTCGACCTGACGAGACTCAAAATAAGGTTTGCCGTTGTCGGCGGTCTCAAGTGCGCCGAGCTCGTCCGCGTTCATTTGCACCGCATCGGCGAGCTTCCACAGGAGACGAGACCGTTTGTGCGGGTTCATGTCCCGCCATTCTGGATTGCTCAGTGCTGCCCTGGCTGATTCAACTGCGCGGTCTATGTCTTCAGCCTGACCGGACGCAACCTCAGCGATGGTATCGTGAGTTGCTGGGTTTATGGAAGCGAATGTGCCCCCATTTTTTGCATCCGCCCACTCGTTTCCAATCCACATCTTATCCCGGATCGTCTGTTTAGACATTTCCTCTCCTAGGGACTTACTCATGAATGTGAAGCGGGGCCCGGAGCGCGTCCCGGACCCCGCTTCTATAAGTTCTGCACCCAGCCAGCGTCAGTCGCCGGTGAACTCGGCAGCTCGCTTCTCTACATAAGCGTTTAGACCCTCTTTTGCATCACTGCTAGCAAAGAGCTGAGCCTGTAACTCCCTTTCTAGTGCCAGAGCTAGTTCAAAAGGAAGTTCTGCACCTGTCTGAACCGAACGCTTGATAAGTCCCACCGCCTTGGTTGCCTTATTAGGCGTCGTGAACTGATTCGCGTACTCTAGCACTGCAGTTACAAAGGAGTCGCGGTCCTCATTATCGTAGATTTCGTTAACGAGGCCGTGCTGATGCGCTTCGTCAAAACCGAAGGTTGTGCCTTCTGCCATCATTTGGATCGCTACCGGCTTGCCCACGAGCCGAACAAGACGTTGGGTGCCCCCAGTACCAGGAAGAACTCCTAGGGCTACCTCAGG
>DLTN01000064.1:80021-86948 GCA_002500925.1 Gemmatimonadales bacterium UBA7835
ACAAGTTTGGGCGTATGCTCAAGTCGGTTGAGTGTCTCGTTGGCGTGTAGGCAGAAGCAATATTTCCATTCAGGATCTGCCTCTGAGAGCATGCCGATATTCGCACCCGCACAGAAGAATTTTTCACCCGCTCCGGTGATCACGATTACTTCGACTGACTGGTCGAAGCGCGCCTTTATGATACTCTCGTCCAGCTGGCGCATCATCTCATGCGTGTACGTGTTCGCTGGCGGATCGTCGAGGGTTAGAAGAGCTACTTTTCCACGAGCCTCATAATGAACCAATACCGAATCGGACATCTAAACTTTCCCGTATAAGTGGATGCTGACCGCTGCCCTGTTTACTCGGAAACTAAGATGATTTCGATGATCAATCACAGTCTGCGAGAAGTTGAAAGGTCCCAGGGCGAGACTCAGCGGTCAACCGGGGAAAGCCGCGTATCCAAGTGCTGATGTTCAGTTATACGAGATGGGGTTGATAGTATCTCGTTATGCCAAGCTCAGTTCGCCGACTTGAGGAGGTTGTTAATTGAGTGGGCAGAGCGCACCCACTCGCTTTCTGTGGTGTATTAGACTTCATACCTTGTCTTTACCGGAAAATCCCCGAGAGGCCGTTACCATGATCCGCCGAATTCCGTCCATCGCTCTATTAGCTGCTTTTAGCTGCGTGCTTCCTGCGCCGGTGTTTGGCCAATTAGACGATGTGGTGATCCGTGTTCCTGTTACAGGAGTGGTTGAACTTGGCTTAGCCCCTTTCATTGAACGAAGCCTAGAAGAAGCCGCGGAGTCTGGAGCCGCTGCTGTAGTTCTTGATATGGACACGCCTGGCGGTAGGGTGGACGCTGCAGAGCGGATCGCTGATGCGCTCTCTGATTCTCCAGTTCCAGTGTATACGCTGGTTAACCGTCGTGCCTATTCGGCCGGTGCGCTGATTGCACTCGCCACAGATCGGATCTACATGCGTCCGGGTTCGGTGATTGGTGCTGCTACTCCAGTTGATGGAAGTGGCACAAAGGCTCCCGAAAAGATCGTGTCAGCGATGAGAAGCCAGATGCGGGCTTTAGCTGAAGAAGCGAATCTAGATCCGGAAGTCGCAGCTGCGATGGTTGATGAAGACATCGAAATTGAGGGAGTTACCGAAGCAGGAAAGCTTCTGACACTCACCACTGAGGAGGCGTCGGATCTCGATTACGCTGTTGAAGTCGACAATCTTTCTGCGCTTCTGGATGACGCAGAAATAGAAGGTGCGACCGTCACAACTGCCGAAGCGAACTGGGCCGAGCGAGTCGTCCGGTTCTTCTCCAATCCGGTAGTGGCTCCGTTCTTGCTATCGCTTGGCTTCTTGGGGCTAATCACCGAGATCAAGTCGCCGTCGTTTGGGTTGGCCGGAGGAGCCGGGTTACTGGCTCTATCGCTCTTTTTCGGTTCCCACCTGATCATTGGACTCGCTGGTCTCGAAGACATCCTTGTCTTTGCCTTGGGTCTAGCCCTGATTGGGGTTGAGGTATTCTTAATTCCTGGTTTTGGTCTTTTTGGCCTTCTAGGGGGGATTGGCGTTCTCGCCGGTCTCTACATGAGTATGCTTGGAGGACTGCCGACATCGCCCGACTTTACAAGGGCTGGCATGGTGCTCAGTACGACCGTAGTGCTCATTGTCGTAATGGCATGGGTAGTAATCAAAACTCTGCCCGGAACATCAAGGCTGGCTCGAAGCGGTATCCTGCTGATGGACAGTACTGATCGGGAGACCGGCTATGAGTCGGCTGAATCACGCGTCGATCTGATTGGTATGATGGGAGAGGCTATCACCGATTTGCGACCGGCCGGGACCGCCCAATTCGGAGACGAGCGGATTGATGTCGTTTCAGAATCGGAGTGGATTACGGAAGGATCGGCGGTAAAAGTCGTCAGTGCCGAAGGCTATCGTCACGTAGTTAGAGTCATGGGACAGTCAAAGTCTGAAGAAGGTTCGTCCACTCAGGAGAGCTAGTTATCATATGAGGCAAGGTAGTCGCTTTGTCAGGCAACGGGCCTCAGCTTTTGATGGTCTAGGGCGACCGAGTTCGGCAGAACGATTGGAAGACAGCGTCACCGTTTACAGAAACCAATTTCGCTAGAGAGATCCAAACAATGGACAGTGTTTTAATAGTCAACTCATTCCTTCTTTTCGGGTCCATCTTCCTAGTCGGCATGATTGCGTGGGCGATCCCGGTGCGGCTCTGGGTAGAAGCACTCTCGGCAGGGGTGACCGTAGGAATCGGCACACTGGTGGGAATGCGTTTGAGAAAGGTCTCTCCTCCCGCTGTGGTGCGGCCACTCATCAATGCTACTAAAGCCGGACTAGATCTCGATATCAACGCGCTAGAAGCTCATTATCTGGCAGGTGGTAACGTCGCTCGTGTCGTTGGAGCCCTGATCTCAGCAGACAAGGCAAGCATTGACCTGCCATTCAATCAGGCTGCTGCGATCGACCTGGCGGGACGAGATGTTTTTGAAGCGGTCCAGGTTTCGGTCAACCCGAAGGTGATCAACACCCCTAAGGTCGCGGCAATGGCGAAGGATGGGATTCAGCTGATAGCCATCGCCCGTGTCACTGTTCGCGCCAATATCAATCGGCTAGTTGGTGGTGCGGGAGAGGACACCATCCTGGCCCGAGTCGGTGAGGGTATTGTCTCAACGATTGGATCCGCGAATTCTCATAAGGATGTTTTAGAGAATCCTGATGGGATTTCAAAGACGGTTTTGGGTAAGGGGCTCGATTCCGGAACGGCCTTCGAGATCCTTTCGATCGACATTGCCGATGTAGACGTTGGGAAGAATATCGGCGCCGAGCTTCAGACGGATCAGGCCGAGGCGGACAAGAGGGTGGCACAGGCTCGCGCTGAAGAGCGGCGAGCCATGGCTGTCGCCCAAGAACAGGAAATGAAAGCTCTGGTGGGACAGATGAGGGCTGAAGTGGTTAAGGCTGAAGCCGAGGTTCCGTTGGCACTCGCCGATGCTTTTCGCTCGGGCAACTTGGGCGTGATGGACTTCGTGAAGTACCGCAACATGGAGGCGGATACGAGCATGAGGAGTGCGATCGCCGGCCCGGACGAAGAGCAGAACGATCCGCTAGGCGAGTAACTGACTGACTTATGGAAGAGCTGATCTTCTTCGCGTTGATCGCTTTCGCATCGATCATCGAATCGGTTTTTCGGCGGCGGAAAGCTAGGAGCGGTGGGGGCCCCGTTAAGGAGGCCCCCACCGGTGACCGGCAGACCGGCGACATTCAGTTTGAGTGGGGGCCGCCCCATTCAATCGAATTGCCGACGTACGATTCGGATCCGTCGTATGATGAACTGGCTACGGTGGAGGAGACTGAGACTTCAACAGAGCCGTTCGTGCCCACGCCCCCGAGCATGCTGGAGAAGATTCTCGAAGCAGCGTCAGAAGCAATGGAGGATCCCAATGAAGAACGTCGTCTACGACAGAAATTAGAAAAACGAGACAAAGAGCTCCGTCGTATGCGTCTGGATTTGGAAAAGTCGAAACGTTCCGGAGCTTCTAGAAGGGGGTCAGTAGGCAAGCCTGCCTCGCATCACATACACCGAACGCACGCCGAATTCGGCACAGATCCATCGGAACGGGCACCATCGGAGCAGGACGGATTGGATCCACTCGCGCGTGCACTTTCCGCCGAAGCAAAGGCGGTTCGTAGGCAACTCCGAAGCGATAGTGCCTCTGCCTTGCGGCAGGCAATTGTTCTACAAGAAGTGCTCGGTCCACCGAAGGCCATGCAAGAGGACCCTTCCTCCTAAAGACGAGTCGGCGGATTACATCTCGCCTCGAGCCATCTTCCGCAGGACCGTTTGCAGAATACCTCCGTTCATGTAGTAATCGACGTCGACGTCAGAATCGAGTCGAGCAGCCACCTTGAACTCGGTCACTTTGCCGTCGTCTGCTCTAGCTGTGACTTGGACGGTGCAGCCGGGCTCCAACCCTCCTGAGATGCCGCTGATGTCGAATGTCTCACGTCCGTTGAGGCCCAAGGACGATGGCGTATCACCCTTGTGAAATTCCAGCGGGAGCACGCCCATTCCGACTAAATTGCTCCTGTGTATCCGCTCATAGCTCTCAGCGATGACTGCCTTTACGCCCAGAAGGATTGTGCCTTTTGCGGCCCAATCCCTCGAACTTCCCGTACCATATTCTTTTCCTGCAAGTACGATTAGTGGTGTGTCTTTTTCCTGGTAAAGCATAGATGCATCGTAGATCGGCATCACTTCGCCGGACGGAAGATGCTCCGTGTAGCCACCTTCTTTTCCGTCTAGCAGGAGATTTTTGATCCGCACGTTTCCAAACGTGCCGCGCATCATGACCTCGTGGTTTCCGCGACGAGATCCGAAGGTGTTGAAGTCTTTGACTGTCACTTCGTGATCGCGGAGATAAAGACCGGCTGGCTCTGCTTTTGGGATCGCACCGGCCGGGGAGATATGATCGGTGGTGACCGATTGACCCATCAGGGCCAGGACACGGGCTCCTTCGATGTCCTCTGAAGCGGGGACATCCATTGACATTCCCTCGAAGAAGGGGGGACGTCTCACGTATGTGGAATCGGTGTCCCATTCATACAGGTTGCTTTCTTCTGGGAGAGGCAGTGCTTGCCAGTTCTCGTCACCTGTGGTGACGACGGAGTAGCGTCTGGTAAACATCTCAGCCTTTAGAGATCTGGCTACCGTTTCGCTGACTTCACTGGGAGAGGGCCAGATGTCTCTCAGGTATACCGGCTGACCGTCGCTACCCATCCCCAAGGGTTCGCTCTCTAAATCCAGATCCATACGGCCTGCGAGTGCGTAGGCTACTACTAAGCCTGGAGAGGCAAGATAGTTGGCCCGCACGAGGGGATGTATACGTGCTTCGAAATTCCGATTTCCTGAGAGGACAGACGATACGACTAATCCGTTCTCTTCGACTGCTGCATGAATATGCTCAGGTAATGGCCCTGAATTCCCTATGCACGTCATACAACCGTAGCCAACGATGTGGAAGCGGAGTTCTTCCAGATAAGGCAGTAGGCCAGACTCGGTCAGGTAATCAGTGACCACCTGACTCCCTGGTGCCATTGCCGTCTTAACCCAAGGCTTAACCGTGAGACCTTTCTCCACGGCTTTCTTGGCTAGAAGTCCAGCTCCGACCATGACGGAGGGGTTTGAGGTGTTTGTACAGCTAGTGATCGATGCAATTACTACTGTCCCATCCGAAATCTCTACCGTGCTGTCGTCCCCTGCGACCTTCACCTTGCGCTCACCAGTGAGATCATGTCCCGAGGGAACTAGCGCTGGAAGATCTTTTTTGAATTGACGGCCCATGTCGACCATAGATATCCGGTCTTGAGGACGCTTTGGACCAGCCAGACTAGGCTCGACAGTAGAGAGGTCTAATTCGAGCACAGAGGTGAACTCTGGGTCGGGAGTGTCGTCCGTCCGGAAGATCCCTAATTCTTTGGTTATGGTCTCTACCCGAGCTATCATCGCTTCATCCCGTCCCGTGCCCCTTAGGTACTGGATAGTCGAGTCGTCGACGGGGAAGAAGCCTATGGTAGCGCCGTATTCCGGAGCCATATTGGCAAGGGTCGCCATGTCCGGTAGGGTCAGGTTACTAAGACCGGCACCGTAGTATTCCACGAACCGACCCACTACGCCGTGCTCCCGCAGCATCTCTGTTACACAAAGCACTAGGTCGGTTGCAGTAGCACCATCAGGAAGCGTTCCGGTCAGCTTCATCCCCACTACCTCGGGGAGCAGCATGTAGTAGGGCTGACCCAACACAACGGCTTCAGCCTCGATCCCTCCGACTCCCCACCCGACTACGCCCAGGCCGTTGACCATGGTGGTGTGTGAGTCCGTGCCAACGAGTGTGTCGGGATAGGCTAGGAAAGATCCGTCGTGCTCGCGTCGGTGAATCACCGACGCCAAGTACTCCAAGTTCACCTGGTGGACGATCCCGGTTCCCGGTGGTACAACGGAGAAGTTGTCAAATGCCTCCTGAGCCCATCGAAGGAGAGCATAACGTTCTCGGTTTCGTTCGAATTCTTTCTCGACGTTTAACCGAAAAGCTTCTTGGAAGCCGAAGTGATCGACTTGGACGGAATGGTCGATTACCAGGTCTGCTGGTACGACCGGGTTGATTCGCGAGGGGTCTCCCCCCAGCTCACGGATGCCGTCACGCATTGCCGCTAGATCGACCACCGCTGGCACCCCAGTGAAATCCTGCAGCACGACCCGAGTCGGCATGAAAGGGAGAGCTGAGCCCGAGTTTGCCGGACTCCAGTTGGCGACTGATAGCACCTGGTCTTGGCTTACGTATGAGCCGCCTGCATGGCGCAGCGCATTTTCAAGCAGAATCCGAATTGAGAAGGGAAGGCGATCGAGGGTGTCGATTATCCCATCTTCTTGAAGACGTGAAAGCTTGTAAAAAGAGGTTTCCCCTTCCGGAAGGTCGATGTTGGTGAGAGCGCCGAAAGGATCGCGAATGTGTTTCGCCACGATGGCTCCGCAGTTGAAACGTGCATTGAGCGGGGCGACGCGGGTTATGTGACGCCCTAGCGCTTAACGATGGCCAAAATCGGTTGCCGTGTCAGGGTGTTGGGCTTCTAGATTGAACCTGAAGGGGGGCTATCAGCTAGGTCTGGAGAGCTTTTGACAGTGCATACGGCTCTCGAGTCTAGACACGCACTAGGTGCGAGACGACCTTGAACCGCAGTAAATCACTGACGACGGTTGAGAGCCGCAGGAACTATTCCACTAGGGACTTGTCGAGGCCTAGGCGGTTTCGACAAAGTTGTTGGAGTAGAGTGATGCCGGGGTGGCGGAATGGTAGACGCGGCGGCCTCAAAAGCCGCTGTTCGCAAGGACGTGCGGGTTCGAGTCCCGCCCCCGGTATTTAAAGG
>DLTN01000064.1:87335-111678 GCA_002500925.1 Gemmatimonadales bacterium UBA7835
CCCAGTCCCAGTGTAGCCTGCTATGCACCATTATCGGCTGTTCTAGCCCATTTCGACGGGTTTGAGTCTTGGGGCCACCACCTCACATGGGTATACTTACAAGCTGTAGTTGGAAATAAGACCGTCGGTTGCCCCTGCGGCTAAGCGATCGGATCACATGGAGTAGTTATGACAGAGAACGCGAGTGAGGGCGCGAACACCCTCTCCATCCGCGATAACCGAACCGGTCGGGACTACGAAGTCGACATTCTTGATGGCGATGTGATTAGGGCTATGGATCTTCGCCAAATTAAGGTCAATGAAGACGACTTCGGTATGATGACTTACGATCCTGGGTACACCAATACTGCGTCGACCCGCAGCAAGATCACGTATATCGACGGCGATGAGGGGATCCTCCGTTACCGAGGATATCCTATCGATCAGTTGGCTGAGCACAGCTCGCATTTGGAAGTCGCTTACCTGCTGCTCAATGGAGAACTTCCGAAACGTTCTGAATTCGATGATTTCGTCCACGAAGTAACGTTTCACACGTACGTGCACGAGAACATCAAAGAGCTTTTCTCGGGATTCAGGTACGATGCACACGCGATGGGTATGGTGATGAGCGGTGTGGCGGCGTTGTCCTCTTTCTACCCGGAGGCGAAGAGCGTCGACGATCCGAATGCGCGTTCGCAACAGATCATTCGGCTAATCGCAAAGATGCCCACTTTGGCCGCGTACGCGTACCGTCATCATCGGGGGCTCCCGTATGTCTATCCGGAAAACGAGCTGGGTTACACAGCGAATTTCCTGAATATGCTCTTTAGTGTTGGAAGTCGGGAGTACAGTCCGAACCCGGTTTTGGAGAAAGCCCTCGACATCCTCTTTATCCTGCACGCTGATCACGAGCAAAATTGCTCTGCCACGACGATGCGTGTGATCGGCTCAGCCAATGCAGATCCATACTCAGCCTTAGCCGGAGCTATGGGTGCTCTATATGGGCCATTGCACGGTGGAGCGAACGAGGCAGTACTTCGGATGCTGACTCGGATCGGGAGTGTGGAAAACATCCCGGCCTTCATGGAGGGTGTGAAGCGACGCGAAGAGCGTCTTATGGGCTTTGGCCATCGCGTATATAAGGCTTACGACCCTAGGGCAAGTATCATCAAGCGAACGGCTGACGAGGTGTTCGAGGTTACCGGGCGAAACCCTCTCTTGGATATCGCGTTGGAACTCGAAAGGATCGCACTCAACGAAGACTTCTTCGTCGAGCGTAACCTGTATCCGAACGTAGACTTTTATTCAGGCCTTATGTATCAGGCGATGGGTTTTCCTGTGGAGATGTTTCCAGTCCTCTTCGCGATTCCTCGGACCGTCGGATGGCTCGCTCAGTGGGAAGAGCTTCTCAACGACCCCGAGCAGCGTATTGCCAGGCCCCGACAGGTGTTCGAAGGAGCGAGCGAAAGAGATTTCGTATCGATGGATGACCGAGGCTGATTTAAAAGGGTACAACAGGGGCTGAATCAGATGAGAAGGGGGTGTCCGTTTGACGGGCACCCCCTTTCCTATCCACATCACCCGACGGAAGGACTAAAGCCATTGTCGACAGAATATGAATGATCATCAGTGTATTGATTTAGAGCACCTGGATTTGGAAGGAGCTATCGCTTGCTATCTAGTGGATGGCCCAGAGCCCACAATTATTGACCCGGGGCCGGTTACAACGATGAAGCGGCTGATCGAAGAGTTGGCGATCCGTGGTGTCGGTCCCTCAGAACTTCATCATGTCCTTCTTACCCACATCCACCTAGATCATGCTGGGGCCACGGGGTTCCTCCTAGACAATTTTCCTAAGGCGCGTGTGTTCGTTCACGCGGATGGTGCGTCTCATATGGTGGATCCGGAACGCCTCGTGTCGAGTACACGTCGTACGTTCGGAGACCTGCATGACCAACTATGGGGCGAAGTGAAACCAGTGGATCCGGACCGAATCGATGTGTGGAGAGAAGATGAGCCACGTTATGTGGCGGGTTTGAGACCGATATCAACACCGGGTCATATTTCTCACCATCTAGCATTCTTAGATGAGGGAGACGGAACCCTGTTTTCCGGGGACTCTATGGGTATCACGTTAGGGGGTGGCCCTCAGCATCCGCCTACACCACCACCGTCTGTGAATTTGCCGGACTGGTACCGGACGCTAGACGAAATCCGTGGAATCGCGCCCGAGCGCTATGCTGCAACTCACTTTGGGTTTCACGAGGACGTTGAGCATCGTCGGGTCCAGTTGCTCGATCGGCTGAAGGCACTCGAAGCCAGGGTTCGTTCTGCAGTTAGCGAAGGTCGTGAAGAGGAAGACGCTGCTGCGTTCGAGCGCGAGGTTAGAAGGGAACTGGCTCCGTTTATGGGAGAAGAGAGGGTGGATCAATACTTCGATATGTTTCCGGCCGCGACTGATTGGGCTGGGGTAATGTTCTATATCAAGAGGAATCCCTAGGAATGGGACAGATGGACAAAAAGTTCGTGACGCTTGTCTTTACAGTCGTGGTTTCGCTCTGGGCAGGATGTGCAGTGGGTGCTGCGGCACAGCAGCAAGATGAAGTTGTTGTGCGGGCGATCCCTGCTGCTGTGGGCTACTCTCCCGAGTTTGATCGGGCACTTCAGAGAGGCTGGCGGAGTGAGACAGGGGCGCCTGGACACAGCTACTGGCAAAACTGGACAGATTACGAGATAGAAGCTCGTCTTGATCCTGAGACTGCCAAGCTCGAGGGGACTGTTCAGATCCTGTATGCACATGATGCGCCCGCGAATCTAAACTCCGTGTTAATACATCTACATCAGAACCTCCATAGGGAGGGTTCTCCACGCTCTAGTGAACAGGAGATCACCGGAGGGGTGACGATTACCAGGTTGGCTGCGGACGGTGAAGAGCTATCGGAGAGACCTATGGAAGAGGGGCCTGGGTGGGAGGTCGATGGTACGCTAATGCAGGTTAGGCCCACTATCAGGCTCGAACCCGGAGATACGCTCCAACTAGATATAGACTGGGAGATGGCGTTGCCTCAACGAGGCGCGGGTCGAATGGGCCACTCTAACAAGGAGGTATACCTAATCGCATACTGGTTTCCGAAGGTGGGAGTGTTCGATGACCTCCACGGTTGGGCGGCTCAGCCTTATTTGGGCAACGCTGAGTTTTATGATGACTTCGGTAACTACAAAGTCTCGATCTCGGTTCCCACCGGATGGACGGTTATGGCAACCGGAGAACTTCAGAACCCAGAGGAGGTTTTCTCCGCTATAACACTTGATCAGCTTGATGCTGCGGCTGTGTCGGATACCCTCGTGGTGATCGCTGATGCCGCTTCTAGGGGAGCTGGTACGGTAACTGCTGAGGGGACTGACGGTTGGCTCAACTATCGTTTTTCAGCCGAGAATGTGCGCGATTTTGTTTGGACGACCTCGAATGTCCAGCGTTGGGATGCTACGAGTGCAGAGGTTGCGAACCAGATCTGGCCTGATGTTGACACTGACTCTGATGACAGGGAGTCTGAAGATCGAGAGAGCGACGATAGCGAGGCTCAGGCCCTACCAATCATTCAGCCTGTTGTCGACGGGACGCGCCGAGTGCTCATTCACTCATTTTGGCGTGAAGACTTAGCTCCGCTCTGGGCAGAACAGTGGCGGTATGGTCAGCAGGCTGTCGAATTCCATTCCGAATACACAGCCTATTCGTATCCGTGGTCCCACATGACTTCGGTTGAAGGCCAGGACATCATAGAGGGTGGGATGGAGTTCCCGATGATGACGGTAATGGGATCGTATGAGGGTCAGGAGGCCAGTGATCTGTACAACGTGACTGCTCACGAGATCGGGCACATGTGGATCCCTATGATCGTAGGGACCGATGAGAAGCGTCATGCGTGGATGGACGAGGGGGCGACGACCTTCTTGGAGAACCAGAGCAAGATGGAGTATTGGCCCGGAGTAGATCATCATCGTGTTGGAGCCCGCAGTTACCTTCAGGTTTCTGAGGCGAGACAGGAGCAGGCACTCATGCGCCATGGTGACTACTACGAGCCTGGCCCTGGGTATGGGGTCGCATCATACCTAAAGCCAGCAGCACTTATGGTCGCCCTTCGAGATGTGATGGGTGAAGAAGACTGGCTGAAAGCGTATAGGGCATTCATCGCCGAATGGTCGTTCAAAAAGCCAAGCCCGTGGGACTTCTTCAACACTTTTGAGCGTTTCGCGGAGGATGATCTCGATTGGTTCTGGACATCATTTTACTACGAGACGTGGGTGATGGATCATGCCGTAGGTCGAGTAGTATCCAAGCCGACGGGAGGAGCGACCGTCACGATTGAGGATCGGGGTGACGCGATCTTTCCAGCGCGGGTGCGCATACGAACATCCAATGGGATGGACTTCGTCCATGAGATACCGGTATACCATTGGCTCGCGGGGAACGACCGCTATGAAATCGAAGTAGCGCCTGCGGCTGGGTCGGTAGTGAGAGTTGAACTGGATCCGGGTGGCTATGCGCCGGATGTGGATCGACAAAACAACTTCTGGCCCAGAGGAAGTGGGGAATAACTGTTTAGGGTCAGGCTAACCGGGCGAACTAACCGAAGCTTTTGATCTCCGGAGAACTCTGCCGTAGGGCGGTAAGGTACTTATGGGGGTTCTCAGGAGCTTCATCCTTTTCGCTCCAACACTCGAGTGGTTCATGTAGCCACGTTTGCGAGTGCTCGAGGTCAGGAGAATCAAGCATTGATGTGTAGGTTGTGTCAGACGCCTGAGGACGGGATTTATCAGTTGTGCTTTTTGCGGTTCCTTCGTGCACTAAGCTCACGCCGATGTCCTCAGTGTCTCGCTTTCGAAAAAGGTTTCTGCGTCTCACGGGCACACCCGGCACTTTGAGTGCACGTAGTTCGTGCGCAATGATATTGGTGGCGCTCCCGTCGATCTGGAGTCTTCCACCTACCGTAAGAAACGGCTCTGTCCTTATGACAGCACGGTAACGCTGATAGGTGTCAGGTTTCACAATCACATTGATAGGTCCGTGCTCATCCTCCATCAGGAGGAACACATATCCTTTTGCGGTGCTGGGTCGCTGTCGCGTGGTTACAAGTCCAGAAACGAGCACAGCACTTCCGTTTCGAAGGTGCTCTAGGCGGTTAGAGGTTACCGTGCCTTCGGGTAGCATGTTTCGCAAAAGCGCGAGCGGATGAAGATCCGTAGAGAAGTGGAGCATCCGGTACTCAGCGATCATCCGGTCGTGTCGGTTGAGTTCTGAGAAGGGAAGGTCGGCGTATGGGTTGTCGAGTGCCAACTCAGTTTGAGCGTAAGTTTTCCGGCTGCTTGCAACTGTTTCATTGTTCTCAGGGCCTAGCCAGAGGCCGGCTTGCCATAACAACTCCCGTCTGGTCAGGCCGAAGGAACTGAAACCACCTACCCAGATGAGATTTTCGATGGCTGGTCTCTTGAGTCTCGTTGGCTTACGTCGTAGAAAGTCCAGTAGCGAACGATACGGACCCCCGGACTTTCTTTCAGATACGACATTTTCAGCGATTTCAGCCCCCCATCCCCGAATGAACCCTAGCCCGATCCGTAGGTTGGTGCCTTCGGCGGTGCACTTGACGCAACTCCGATTTATATCCGGAAGAAGCGTTTTGATACCGTTTCTTCTGGCGTCTCTCCCAAGAGCATCGAGTGAGTAGAAGCCCATGGGTTGGTTATTGAATAGTCCGACATAGAATTCTACGGGGTAGTAATGACGGAGCCATGTTGACTGGTATGCTAAGAGGCCAAAGGCTGCAGCGTGTGATTTTGGGAAACCGAACTCAGAAAACGCAGTCACCTGATTGAAGATTTCCCGCGCAGTGGTCTGTTCGACACCTTTGGCTTTTGCTCCGTTCTTGAAATGCTCCCATTGAGCTGAGAGGGCTTCTCTCGACCGTTTCCGGCTCATCGCCCGTCTCAACAATTCTGCTTGCCCATCGGTGAAATTGGCGAGGGCCTGACAGACCTTGAGGACTTGATCCTGAAAGATGATCACTCCTAATGTCTCACCCAGGGCTTCTTCGAGGAGTGGATGGGGATAGGGGATCTCATATCCAGGGGTGTCTCGCAGCATTTCACGCCGTCGTACGTATGGGTTCACCGCGCCACCGACGATCGGACCTGGCCGCACGATCGCTACCTGAATAGCTAGCTCCTCTAAGTTTCTTGGCTTTGTGCGCCGGAGCATTTGGATCTGGGCTCGACTCTCGATCTGGAAAGTTCCAACGGTGTCTCCTGAACCGATACGATCATAGACGGCCTCGTCGTTGAAATCGATGCGGGAAAGGTCAGGGGCTTTGCCATGTCGTTCGGAGATTAGATCGATAGTCTCATCGACTAAGGAGAGCATGCCGAGAGCCAGAAAATCTATCTTGATGAATCCGGCGTCATCGCAGGAGTCTTTGTCCCACTGACAGAGGAAGCGGCCTTCCCAGGCTGCTGGCTCCAGTGGAACGATCTCTACCAGGGGTCGACTCGAGATGATCATGCCACCGACGTGCTGTGAGATGTGTCTTGGTAGGCCTGTAATATCTTTAGCGAGTTCTCCGAGCAGCTTCCAGAGGTGTCCGTCGGCTCGATCCTTGAATTCGGGTAGTGCCGCGATCTCGTCCGCCAAACAAGCAGCAGAGCGTTGCTCCGCTAGTCTAGAGAGCTTTTCGAGTTCTCCCATGGGCAGGGCTAGTGCTTTGCCGATCTCTCGAACTGCCGATTTTAGACGATAGGTAGGGAACGTGCAGACCAGTCCTGCATGTTCTTTTCCGTACTTTTCATACACACGCAAGATCAACTTTTCTCGTATATCGCGTGGGAAGTCCAGATCGATATCCGGAACGCTGTGAAGTGCTTCATTCAAGAAACGTCCGAGAAAGAGGTTGTTCTTTACCGGATCGATATGCGAGAGACCGATTAGATAGCAGATAATCGATGAGACGGACGACCCCCGTCCTCGCCCGGGTGGAAGTCCGGATGAGGATCGGAGAGCTTCGCCGCGGACGTCGTGGGCTACTTCGGTTGCTAGTCGCATGATGTCGCGGTATACGAGGAAGAAGCCTCCTAGGCCGTGTAGGTCCACTAGGGAGAGCTCGGTGTCCAAACGATCTTTAGCATCCTGTTCTTCTGTGCTACCCGGCTCGTACAGTTCACTGACGCGCTGAAGGCACATGGAAGCGAGTGATTCGATTGCTGTGTTACGCTCCGATCCTTCGAAGTCGGGGAATTCGTAACCGAGATCTTGGGTCAGGTCGAACCCGGTACAACGTTCTGCTATTAGGAGCGTGTTCGTGAGCGCTTCAGGGCGGCTTTGAAAACGGTGGTGCATTTCCCAAGGTGCGGAGAGGTGGAAAAGCCCGTTAGCCCTCCTTGTATCGTGAGCACCGTCGAGCGTGGTTCTATTGCGGATGGAAACCAGAACATCTTGGATTCGATACCGTTCCGGTCGGTGGTAGTGAACGTTCCCTGTCGCTACCACTCCGAGCCCGAGACACCCCGCGAGACGTCCCAGTCTCTTGTTACGTGCACTATCACCACGGACAGCGTTTTCCTGTAATTCTATGAAGATGTTGCCCGGACCGAAGTGATACAGTAGCCGGCGGGCTAAGGTCTCTGCTTGGGCGAAAGATGACTCGAGCGCTGCTGTGATTGGGCCCTTAGAGCATCCCGTAAGCAATATCAGTCCTTCCGGGCGCATAAGTAGAGATTCAAGCGAGAGACGAGGGTCCCCCCGCTCTGATTTCATGTGTGCTTCTGTCAGCAGGCGGCAGAGATTGGCGTACCCGGTTGATGTCTCGGCCAGAAGTGTGATGTGGTGGCCTGATTTCGGTTCGGGGATTCCCGGAAAGCAGTCACGAAGAGTAAGCTCGACTCCCGTAATCGGTTGCAGATTGACCAGTTTGGCAGCTTGTGCGAACTCCATCGAGCCGTAGAGGCCGTTGTGATCGGTTAATGCTAGTGCAGGGTAGCCTAGCTCTACAGCACTCATTACGAGTTCTTCGGGGTGCGAGGCTCCGTCTAGGAAGGAAAACCCCGAATGACAGTGTAGTTCGACGTAGGGAATCGTCACCGGCGCTCCGCATCGTAAATCTCCTCCTGAGCTGCTCGCTGCCCGAATCGGCTTTCGCGCTTCCTGCTGGAGGACGGAAACCGAAGATAAACCGAATATATTGTATGAGCAAGAATTATTTATCGCTTGACCGATGGGGTAGTGGGGCGCAAGATCGGCTTCGTCGTTATCTGTCACACGCGGCTAAAGAGCGTGTCCAAATCCCATGGAGCATCTCACGTGAGTGATGCCGTCTACATCGCCGATATCCGGATTGATCGAATCAAGGGCCCCTACCGTCACGCTTGGCTTCCGGCCCACGAAGGGCCGGTTGAATTTGGCGTTCATGGCGCGATCAGGGAGCACTACGGTGCCGATCCTGACCGTGAGATCACTACGACGCTCGACTATGTCATGGCTTCGACTGGTGGCTGACTAACAGGGACCTTCGGGGGCGCGCTGGAGGCGCGCGGGATCAGTGCAGGTGAGGGTGAGTTGATTGGAGATGTACGTGGTGAGGTCGGGAAGGAGGATGGTGTCCTCATTATCCGTAAGGTCCATGTCACGTATCGGGTCAGAGCAAGGGAGGAGCACCGTGAAACTGTGGAACGGGTGCACGCTATGCATGCGGATCGTTGCCCAGTTTATCGGACGCTCAAAGACGCGATTGACATCACGACCGAGTATGTACTGGAGGCTGACCCCTGACCTTGAAAGCGTATCTCTGATCTGATTAATAAAAAAGGTTATGTCAGAGGTCGTAAATCATTGTTTTGCTACGATATCGATGCATCATAAATGCTTTGAATTGAGGCGTCTAACCCTGTATTGAATTCCTCGTCCGACTGTTGTGCGCTAAGTCCTTCGACTAGCGCGCGTGAGAAGCTGGCGATCATCTTTGGCTGGTGCGCCAGCCGCCTACTTGCCTCATCCCTTGAGTATCCACCAGAAAGTGCAACCACTTTGAGCACGTTAGGATGCTCGATGCAGGGTGTGTAGAAGCCGTTGACCTCCGGAAGGGTGAGCTTAAGCATCACCTTCTCATTTTCGACAAGAGAGTCGAGTCCCAACATAAGACTATCGAGCAGGATTTTTTCAGCTTCACCCTTTTGGGGGCAGTGGATGTCCACCTCAGGCTCGAGAATTGGGATCAGACCGTGTCTGACGATCTGCTTCCCAATTTCGAACTGTTGCTCGATGATTTTCTGAATTCCTCCGGTATTCGCTTCCTTCACAACCGAGCGCATTTTTGTACCGAAGATGCCCATTGCACGGGCTCGTTCCAGGGTCAATTCTAGACCTGGGATAGATCTCATCAGTTGAACGCCGTTTTCGACGGGAGCTAGCCCCTTATCGATCTTCAGGAACGGGACGATCTGTTTCGTAGCCCAAAGGTAGGTGCCTGTCGGAAGCCCCTGGACGTCCCGGTCCATTGTGCCTTCGAAGAGAATTGCACCTAGGACCCGATCACCTGAGAAAGCTGGCATTGTGACAATTCGGGTCCGCATCTCGTGCACTGCATCGAACATCTGGTCTTGACCATTCCACTCGTCCTCGCTGATCCCGTAGGAGGCCAGTGCTCGGGGAGTGCTTCCGCCACTCTGATCGAGTGCAGCAATGAAGCCACGGGCAGTTTTAATTTTTTCCAGTTGTTCAGCGAAAGTGCTCACAGGGCGGCGCCTCAGATGGAGTGGTTCCTCGTATTACTGATCAGGTGCTGCTTTTCATTTCAAATCTAGGTGATTCAACCGTCTTCGTGTGATGCTTTCTCCTCTGGCGCGAGAGCTTTTTTTTTGACAGCCTTCCGGACTTAATCGACGCTTGAGTCTCAAGCTTCTCATCTAAACGCTCAACCTTACGACACTACATGGCTCTTACGATCACCGGCGAGGTTATTGATGTCCTCGACGAACAGACCGGTCAGGGAAAGAACGGCACCTGGCGAAAGCAGCACTTTATTTTAGAGACTCCGGGCCAGTACCCTAAGCAGGTGGCGGTTATCCAGTGGGGTGACAACATCGACAAGTTCGGAGTCAAGAAGGGCGAAACTGTCACCGCTCATATCGACATTCAGAGCCGAGAGTTCGATGGTCGTTGGTACACTGACGTGAAGGCGTGGAAGATCACGCGAGATCAGGAAGGTAGTGGAGGACAGGAGCCCTGGTCTGAGCCGGTCATAGATGTCGATGGTGGAGACGATGGACTTCCGTTCTGAGTTAATATGCTCCGGTTCATCGTTAGGATCGTTATCTAGTTGGGGTGGCGGGCCCAATCTGAGTTCAAGATGATTGTCCGATTTTGATCCCAATGGAGCGAATAATAAGATGAAGGCAATCACCTTTCACGGGATCGAAGAGCTAGCGTTTGAGGACGTCTCAGATCCGGAGCTTGTTGCAGCGTCTGATGTAATTTTACGAGTAACGGCGACGGGGATTTGTGGGTCCGACCTACATCCATACTTCGGCCGTGAGGTGGGTCTCGATGTGGGTACAGTTATGGGCCACGAGCCACTTGGTGAGGTGATCGAGGTCGGGTCTGAGGTTAGGGCGCACGAGGTGGGAGCGAAGGTGGTGGCGCCGTTCACTACGAATTGTGGTGATTGCTTCTATTGCGATACCGGACTCACGGCGCGTTGTAGTTCGGGTCAGCTCTTCGGATGGGTAGAAGGAGGGGAAGGGCTGCAAGGAGGACAGGCCGAGTACATTCGTGTTCCGCATGCGGATGCAACACTGGTTGCTGTGCCTGAAGGTTTGGACGAGGCGGTCGCTCTTCTGTCTGGAGACATACTTTCTACAGCTGCATTCGGAGCAGACATAGCCGGTGTTTCTGTTGGTGACGTCACCGCTGTGATCGGATGCGGGCCTGTTGGTCTATTGTCCATCCTTACGGCGTTTGATCGGGGCGCGAGTGCAGTTCTAGCGATCGACCGAGTACCGTCACGGCTGCGGTCAGCCGAAGCATTTGGCGCGATCGCTGTAAACTTCGAAATGGATCAGCCTCGGTCGACTGTTGATGAATATACTGAGGGGCGGGGTGTCGATACGGTGATAGAGGCAGTTGGTAATGAGAGTGCAACCCGACTTGCAGCTGACCTAGTTCGAAACGGTGGAAGTATAGGTGCACTGGGTGTGCATTCGGAGTCGCACCTAGCAGTTTCACCTGGAGAGCTTTACGACCGTAATCTTTCCTATGCTGCTGGGCGGTGTCCCGCTCGATATTACATGCCCGAGTCACTTGATCTGGCAGTTGGCAGGCAAGATCAAATCGCGACGCTGATTTCACATCGCTTGCCTTTGTCGGAAGGCGTCGAAGCGTATCGTCGGTTTTCGGCTCGTGAGGCAGGCTGGAACAAGGTCGTATTGTTCCCCTGACGCTCAGGTATCAGTTGAGTGTGGTCACCTCGGATACCGCTTCGCGAATGTCGTTAGCGCAAAGCTCCATCCGGTCATGGTGTGTGCGGAATGAAAGCACACATATCCGGATGGCGAATTGGCCATCGACCAGCGTACCTGTTAGGTAAACATTCTTCCGTTTATTGATCGACTGCATCAGTCTGTGTGTGGCTTCCCCATCAGGATCGTCTAGTAGGCGGAAGGAGACCAGCGATAGGCGAGGCTCGGTGACAACCTCCACTTCTGGAATCTTACGAAGCTGATGCGTGATCCAATCGGCAAGTTCTAGCTTCTCTTCGAGTGCTTCACGAAAGGCCTCTAGGCCGAATAGCTTCATCGGTAGCCATATGCGCAGACCCCGAAAATCACGCGAAAGCTCGGCCGAAAGGTCACAGAAATCCACGAAATCGGGGTCATGCTGCATTGCAGGCATGTAATCGGCGAAAGTAGCGTGTGCTCGCCGCAGTGCTCCTTCGTCCTTAACAAGAAGGGCACCTGTTCCGTAGGGCAGGAAGAGTCCCTTATGTGGATCAAGGGTGATAGAGTCTGCTCTTTCGAGACCAGCCATGGCCCTCCGCCCACGCTCGGTCAGTGCAAAGAAGCCTCCGTATGCGGCATCAACGTGGAACCAGAGGCCCTCTTTTTGAGCTAGGTTCGCTAAACCTTCTAGGTCATCGACGGCTCCTGTGTTTGTTGTCCCCGCGCTGCCAACTATCAGGAAGGGCGCTCGCCCGGCTGCAAGGTCGATTTGGATCTCGTCTCTGAGTTGATCTACTCGAATCTGCTGGAACTCGTCTGTTTCGATATGGCGAACCGCGGATTCTGAGAATCCGGCTACAACTGCCGACTTGCGCACGGAGTGGTGTGTCTGGTCCGAGGTGTAAATCACGCCGTTTTGAAGGTCATCGCCGAGACGTTCACGTCGCGCTGCGACGATTGCGGTGAGATTAGAGAGAGACCCCCCGCTTGTCAGGACACCGCCACTTCCAGATCCGTAGCCGACGATCTCGCAGAACCAGCGGATCACATTAAGCTCCAGCTGAACCAGAGCGGGGGCAGCGATCCAAACACCCACGTAACGGTTTATTGCGTTCGCGATCAGGTCTGCTATGGCCGATGGGAAGATCCCGCCCCCAGGGATATAAGCTAGGTAGCCCGGACCTGCAGTATTGTAGGAATGCGGGGTGGCGTCATCAAAGAGACGGTCAAGTAGGGTTTCAAAATCGCTGCCGGAGGTGGGGACAGCTTCCGCGAAGTCTTTAGCCACTAGCCTTCCGTCTGAGTCGTATGACGCGGGTTGGCTTTCGAGTGAGTCGATGTGAGCTATGATTCGTTCTGAGACCTGCTCAAGCATATCTCGCATTTCTTCTGCGGTGGGCTCAAGGGGGTACCTGCGTTTCCTGATCATCCAGTCCTAAGCTTATTAAGGACATGTCGGATCATCAGCACCAAAACAAAGGCTATGCCCGAAGCGAGAATGCCGATCCCTGTAGCGCTTTTGGCGACGGTCGAGGAAACTATTCCCGCCTCACCCGCGATAGACACCGTGACCAGTGTGCTGACCCCTGCGGCAATTCCGGCTATTGCTTCTGGTACGCCGGCTCGACGCGTGTGTAGGCCTGCCAGCAGAGGGACGAAAAGGCTCACACTCATGATCGCGTAGAAGATTGTTATAGTGTCGAGTACGCTATCAAAGCGAAGAGTCAGGACGAGACCTCCCATACCGCCTACGATTGCTGCGAGACGAGCGACGCGCAGGACGTCTTCGTCTGTTGCATCGGGCGAGATGTAGCGTTTGTAAATGTCTTTTGACAAAGATGTGGAAAGCATGAAGAGCACGGTGTCGGCCGAACTTACCTCAGCAGAGAAAACTGCAGCGAGTCCGAGTGCTCCGAGTAGGGGAGGGAGACCCAGGGTTAGCATCGTAGGTACTGCGTAGGCTCCATTCGTGAGCCCAGGATCAAAACTGTGTGCGATGATCCCTGCGGACACCGGGACAAAGGCGAACGCAAGTAGAGCTAACGCCTGGAGTGCGATACCCTTTTTGAGAGAGGGTTCGTCCTTTGCGGCATATCCCATCTGCACTAGCCCGGGAGATACAACGAATGCCGGCATCAGGATGACGAACATAATGATTCCGGCAAACGCTAGTGGATTCATGAAGTCAGAATTAGCAGGCGCTGCCGCCAAGACCGCCTCAACACCGCCGGCGCTTCCCACTGCGATAGGGATTGCTACCAGAAAGCCGACGATCAGCACGATGAGTTGAACGAGGTTTACCCAGGCGGTGGTCATAAGACCTCCCGCGGTGAAGTAGATGATCATTATCATCCCACCAAGTGTTGCGCCTACCCATCGTGGAGTGCCTAGGACCCACTCGAGAATCTGTGACATTGCAATTAGCTGTGCAGCTAGGATTGCCAGTGTTCCCAGCCATAGAATCGATACTATGATTGCGCGGACCGAGTTGCCGTATCGAAGCTCTAGGTAATCACCAGCCGTATACAGGCCGTGCTTCTTACCGGCCCGCCAGATCCTGGGGGCGACGAGGAATGCGAAGATGATCTGTCCGATTCCAGCGGAGCCGACGTACCACCATGCAGAGAGTCCTGCTTCGTAACCGAGTTCCGATGCGGCGATGATCGAGCCAGCGCCGATGTTAGCGGCTAGGAACGTCGAGAAGACCAGTCCTGATCCTAAGGATCGGTCCGCCACAAAGAAGCTGCCACTACCTCGGACACGTCGAGACATGGCGAGTCCAAATATGACAAGGCTCAGTGAGTAGGTGATGAGCACAATGAGCTGGAGTGCCCTAGTGTCTTCAGGTGATCCGCTCAGTGCCTTAACTCCTAGGTCGAGAGGTGGCCACAGACGCTCTTCTCCGAACTTAAAAGAAGCAGGATCAAGACCTGCTGACCCCTACTAAGGGGACAGTAGGGCCGTTGGCTACTCTTCGCGGAGTGCCTCCTGCTCGTTAGCGTCGGTCGCAAAACAATAGTAGAACCCATTGCCTCCTGTTCCCTGCAGGTCTTCCTGACCGCAGCCACGAGAGCCGTGAGCTGAATTCCACGAGGTCGGATTCTGGCCTCCTCCCTGTCGGTCATGATGGCCGACTGCGGCACTACCTTCACTGTTACTAGTCCAGTTAGCGCAGGCGTTGTGGCCTTCGTCCGAACTGACAGTTCCGTCGATGCTAGACCCTGTGAGAATGTCGTGCATGTTGGGTGAGTCGCCGCGTCCGTTCACCATTTCACCGTTCTCAGTCAGAATCGACTCTTTCGTGAGATTGGCATCCTCAGAGTGCAGGTCGGCAACATCTCGAGCGATCAGATCACCCGCATAATTGTGCCAAGGGCCGTCCCCGATGCGGTCACGTGCGTTCACTGCGGCTTCTCCGCCCATGGCAACTGTACTTAGGTAGGCTCGCCACGTAAGGTCACCAAAGCCTTTGGCATAGGCGAGATCTCGACAATGTTGATCCGCTCCCATTAAGCCGCCGAGATTGGCTCCATCACCGGGTCCCGCACTGGTGATGAAGAAACTCATGTTACCGTCTTGGGCGAAGAGAGGTGAAGCGATCGCAAGGATCGCCATCGCCACGATGATCATGGGCTTTTTCACGAGATACTCCTAGGGCTGGAGAAAGGGACTGTCCCGCAACGCGTGCGAGCAGCTCTAGAATTGCACGCGGAATGGGCCAATGTTCGGGGTCCTAGCCCAGCCGGCAAGCGGCTTGTATCCATCGGTTGTTTAAACGCTGCTAGAATCCAACGAGAATACTTATAGGCACTCGGAAGATTGGAGCCGACCAGGTACGTCCGTTGTTTGTATCAACGGCCGCCGAGCCTTTTTTCTAAACCCAGAACACTGTTGATCGATAATTGTCTGAAATGATGTCCGTTCGAGTAGAAGTGTTCAGTGATTACACCTGCCCATGGTGTTACGTAGGGTGGGCTCGATTTGAGAGGGCAATGCGACAGCTCCCGGACGGTGTGATCGCAGATGTCGACTGGCGGCCTTTCGAGATCCACCCGGAGGTGCCGATGGGGGGTATGCCATTCGAAGATCTTGGGTACCCTGCCGACCGCTGGGCCAGCATGCAGGAGGCCTTGCGAGCTAGTGCAGCAGCAGAGGGCTTGATCGTAGGGAATCGCCCGAAGGTTTCGAACACTCGTAGAGCCTTGATGGCAGGAGCCTGGGTGCAGGCCGACTTTCCTGACCTCTTTCCAGCTTTCCACGAACGGATCTTCGTCGGCTACTTTGATGAGGGTCGTGACCTAGGGGATGTTGAAGTAATCGACAGCCTAGCTGCTTCGGTCGGGATTCAAGTGAATCAGATGAACGAAGCGCTCGATCAGGGTGGCTGGGAAGCCGCCCTGATCGATACAGCGGCAGATGCACGTAAGATGGGAATCACTGGAACACCAACGTTCGTGTTCAATCGAAGCTTAGCCATCTACGGTGCGCAGCCCGTGGACGCTCTTCTTCGAGCGTTTGAGAAGGCCAAAGATTTGCAGACCGACGACATTGCCTAGGAGAGGCCGATCCCTCCGTAGAATGGGGAATCCTGCGCCCAGGAACGCGGTGTAATCGACTGGTGACTGGATGTTCTTTGGGCTCGCTTGGCGTACAAGCCTCGCAGCAACGGACCCCTTTTTAAGTCGGGGAATGACCGAGATCGGTCAGTTGCCACCGCCGTCGTCTAGCCATGCACGGATCGCTCTCGCCTGAGCCTCCCCATCGAGACCTGCTTCATGGATCACCATGTCTCCCGCTCCAGAGCCAAGGTAGTGCCCTTTGACGAATGGGTGGAGCGAGTGCTTAAGCCCTATGTCAGAACGGATCCAGCGGTACATGGTTGGTAGCGTGAAGCCGGTGATACCCATTGTCGTCGCTGCGATTTGGTCGTTGAATAGGGTATCTCGCTCCTCTTGGGGAAGCTGATCAAAGAGTTCAGGACTCGCGACGTAGATAACATCAAGGTCGATCCCGTATTGGGTAAGCAGGGGAAGGGCTTGTTGAACGAATGCGAGTGCCACACCAGATCCCTGCAGCACGATCGTTCCAACTGCGGTGCTGGCTGCTGATCGAAGCTTGTATACACCTTTGGCAGCCTCGGAGGCTGGAGCCAGACCGAGCGCTTCGCGGTCAAGCACGGGTTCGCCGGGGCGTGTCACGAAGGGCACAATGACTGCGGCCTCGGCCTGAAAGGATGCAGCCACCAAAGGCCAGATCTCTTGCGGTTCCCAGGGGGTGAGCGTGACTGCCGTTCCGGGCACGTAGTTCTCTAAGTGTAGTTGTAAGGCTTGTGGGTCTGCGTGCGTAGGCCCGTCTTCACCGGTTTTCATGCCAGCGTGTCCACACTGGAGAATGAACGGGGCATATCGACTCCTATGCACCTCCTGCTTCATCTGCTGACTGATCGCATGCACTCGGGCGGGGATGTGACCTAGGGGACTGATGAATGCACCGTAAGAGGCTCCTGCTCCGCAGTGCTTCCCAAAGCCCGAAATGCCGCTGAGAATGCACGATAGGCCGTCCTCACAAATGCCCCCCATCGTTAAGGTTCGACTGTCAGGATTGTCACCGTAGTGGAAGAATCCCGGAGCGAAGTTTCTAGAGGCTCCTGAAATCGCAGTCGAGTCAAGGAGATCAGCTGCACCGAGCAAGATTGATCCTCCGGATCGCTCGTTTAGGTATCCGAGTACCCTTCCGAGCTGGCTTCTGAGTGCGATTTTAGCGCCGACATCCAGTGCGACGTCTGTCGGCGTCGTTACGGGGTCGGTTACACGGTAGAGCTCTTCTATGTCCGGAGCTCCCGCTCGCGGGCTGCGTTGTCGCTTGTTCAGGCCATCCCTGGCGGTTTCGAGCCTTCGTGCCGTTTCTTGGCACACGTCGTTCGCTTCCGACCTTATCCAGTCTCGTAACATCTCAAGGGTTGCCCAGTGACACGCTTCAAGCCTTTCCGCGTCACCGGGGTCGTCGACCTGCGGGACATCCTCTGCGTAGTTGCCGAGTAGGGGACGAAGGGTATCGATGTAGGCTTCAGAGCCTCTCTTGTGGCCACCTCCGTGAGATTTCTTACCTGTAATACCGTAACCGAAACCTTTTTCCGTTCGATATACGACGGCGGTGGGCTGTCCGTTGCTTATAGCGAGCGCCCTGCGCTGACCTGTAAGAACTTGGCCCATATCAAAGCCGTCTTTCACATGGACGACATTCCAATCATGCAGGTAGAACAATTCCATCGGATCCCACTGTACATACTCTCCGGGACTATCGTTCTCTCGGGTGACCTGGTCTGAGTCTATCGAAGCCTGGTTCCAGTCGAGGTGACAGATGGCGTTGCTTAACCCCGAGGATCCGGCCGCCGCGAGTGATTCGTATACCCTACCCGGTGTGAGACCCCCTTCGCCTTCTAGGATATGGATGCGCGGAGCGTTCGCACCGAAGTAGTCAGCGGCCGCGAACGCGAGGCCGATCGACGAGCCCATCCCAACCCCGGAAGGACCGGTGGCGATTCGGACAAACGGTGTCATGGGAGTGGGGTGTCCGTCGAGCGGCTTTGATCCGAACTGTTTGAACAGTGGTGTCGGTTGAGTGGGGTTACGGCGAAAGCCTAGTAGATCTTCCCATCGCAACCGAAGGTGATCGCCCTTGGGTAGGAGTCCTGGGCTTGCGATGCGCGCGACTTCATCTCGAAGCGCCCACATGGCGTATAGCCCGGTTGCCTTGTGTCCTGCGGCAAAGGAGAGCAGATCCTGGTCATCACGTAAAGGGTCTCCGATGTCATACTGCATCGAGTCAAAGAGGGCGGCGGTCATTATATGGCCCGCCGAAACTGAGCCCCCTGGATGGCCTGATTGCGAGAAATTGAACTGGATCGCGACCAGCGTCCGATATATGAGATCATACCGAGCTAGTAGCTCTAGTTCTTCTGTAGGTACGACTTCGGGATCAGCCGAGTCAATGTCGATCCAAGTAGAGCGTCGTGGTCCGAAGGCTCGAGTCATAAGGGGTTAGCTTCCGTGAGACTTGTTTTGAAAGTTTGTTACTGATGATATCGAGGCTAGCACATGAAGACCTCGGAGGATCATCTGGACTGACCATGTTGGCAAGCCGTTGCCGTAGCAGCGGAGTGCAGGGATCTTCGGCGAATGAATTCTAGCCCGATATTGCCATCTGACACTGAGCTAGCGGCCGCATACTTGCAGCTTGCGGTTACGATAGGACTCGTGGTGCTCTGTGGGATTTTGAATCGACGCTACCGCAGACAGTATTTCAGCCTGTGGGCATTAGCGTGGGCGGTGTATTCGTTGAGGCTTGTAGCGATCATCACCTTCCTGATTACGGGTGTGCAGGTTTGGCTCTTTTGGCATCAGGTTGCAACTGGGTGGACTGCGGTTGCCTTTCTAGGGGCTGCATTTGTGTTCGCACAAAGAGCGGCATGGCGCCCGGTCTATGGCGTTCTAGTCTTCTTCCCGGTCGTGTGGTCGTTCATAGGCATCTACCTGCTTGACGACTTCGTGTTAGCAGCTGGGCCGATGATTTTATTTCTCAGCGTTACCACTGCAGCCGCTGGTTGGGCTTTCTTCCGGTACCATCGTCTTGTGGGCTCGCCCGCAGCGCTTTTCCTGGCGGTAACGCTCTTCCTGTGGGCTTTGCACCACCTAGACTACCCGCTTCTTCGAGCTCAAGGGGCTTGGAATCCTTGGGGATACTACTTAGACATCGCATTTTCCATCGGTGTCGGGCTTGGGATTGTTTTCCTGGTGTTGGAAGATCTCGACCAAGGCCTAACCAGCTTAACTGCGCTGTCTGGTGAGCTTCAGGGCGGACTTGGCAGAAAAGAGTCGACGGCGGAGGCGATGCTTCGTCGAGCTCTGTCAATGCGCGGGGTTCACGGCTCGGCTCTTTGGATCACAACGGAAGGGCACGGGCACTTCGTGCAGGGCGCAGGCGTAGCGGCTCTGTGGCCTTTTGAGGGAGCACCGGAGCCGGCACGCAGGGCAGCTGAGCAGGTCCGACACGAGCGGATTCCGACCGTTACGCGCTGGAAAGAACAGCATGAGAAACAACTTGAGCACGCATATACTGCTGCGCTCCCTGTGCTTGGAGAGGAGGACGTTATCGGAGCGATCGTCGTCGTTGGTGAGGCCCGCGATCCTTTCACTGTCCTAGACAACCGGTTTCTTCTTGCCTTCGGTCATCAGGTTGGGGCGGCACTGGCGAATGAGGAGTTGAGCCGTGACCTGATTAAGCGGACTGAGGAGCTGGAGCGTCTTCAGGCGCGAATGATCCATCAGCATGAAGAGGAGCGCTCACGTATCTGGCGTGAGCTTCACGATGAGACTGCTCAGGTGCTGGCTGCTCTTAACCTGCAGCTAGGGGTGATTGCGGAGCGTAGCGATGAGGCCTCCGCCCCAGCACTCGATCGAGCAAGGAAGCTCTTAGGGGAGGGAATCAGCAGTATAAGAAGCGTTACGAGAAACCTAAGGCCAGTCGCACTTGACGATCTTGGTCTGATTCCGGCCATGCGAGCCCTTGCGAGGGACTTCCATCAACCAGCTACATTGGATGTGGATTTTGAGGCACCGCTTCCGGCTCCATCTCTTTCGTCGGAGGCGGAGGCGGCCGTGTACCGAGCCATGCAGGAGGGGTTATCGAATGCGGTGCGTCACGGAGCTCGGTCACGCGTGTCAGTGACTCTAAGCTGCACCGGGTCACATGCGATATTGACGGTTGAAGACGACGGACCTGGTTTCTCAGAAGACATTGCTGCCCGCTTGAGAAGTGGGGGAGGTCTGGCGGGCCTCCGGGAACGGGTAGCCGTACTTGGGGGTGAACTAAAAATGGAAAACCGGAACGAAAATGGCGCTGTGGTGAGCGTTCAGTTGCCACTCCAGAATGGAAACGAAGAATGAGTGAAGAATCACTTCGGGTTGTGATCGCAGACGATCACTCGGTAGTGAGGCAAGGTATCCGAGGAGTCCTCGAAGAGATCAATGGACTTGATGTAGTAGGTGAAGTGGGTGACGGGGTGGAGGCCCTAGCCATGGTCATTGATCTGTCGCCGGACGTCGTCGTACTTGACGTTAATATGCCTGCAATGTCGGGGCTTGAGGTCACGATGGCGCTTCGTGAAGAGGGTTCTCCGGTCAGAGTGCTCATTCTCTCAATGCATGACGACCCAGAGTACGTCCTGCAGGCGGTCAGGGCTGGCGCGGACGGATATGTGCTTAAGGACGTGTCTCCAGCGGAGCTCAGGGACGCGGTCATAGCTGTGCATGAAGGACGTGATCACTTCACAGCGCGCGTTACTCAGCAGTTGAGTGTGGGGCTACGGAGGGAAATCGAGGAGGAACAGCTTCGTACCCGCGTTGGCTCACTAACCCAGCGGGAACGCGAGGTTCTGCTACTTGTGGCCCAAGGTATGACGAATCGTGAAGCTGGAGGGAAGCTCGAAATATCTCCACGCACGGTGGAAACTCACCGAGAGCGTGTAATGGATAAGCTTCGTATCCGGACGGTAGCAGGTCTGACGAGGTTTGTCGTCGAACACAGCTTGGACGACACCTGATTTGTGCTTGGTTCGGTAGGCTCTTAACCGGGTGGTTGGAAGAGCGGATTGCGGCGATTTCTATGGGCTAAGTTTCTGCTTTATTGCTAGTCGATTCGACGTCTGTTTTCTGTGATGCGAGGCGGGTCGCGTGATCGATTGCTTCACTCATTGCTGATCCGCTGAAACCTCGCCGTACCAACCACGCGGTCAGCCGGCGACGTACTTTTTGTTTAGCCTTTGACCATGAGTCATCAATGAGGGCTTGGAGTGCTTCGGGGGCTTGCCGCCCGACCCACTTTGTGACTGCGGCCTGGGCGAGCGTTAGATCGTTGGTTTGTTCGGACTCGAAGACGTGGTCGATGGTCTGCTGTGCAAGTTCCTGACCGATACCTTTTTGGCGGAGTTCTGATGCCAGTGCTGAACGACCTTTGGGCCGGAGTCGGAGTCGGTCGCGCACAAAGGCTGCGGCGACACTAGCGTCGTCGATTAGCCCTCGTTCCTGTAGGTGGTTAAGGCATACGTCGACTCGTGCTGGACGAAAGCCTTTTTGCCTTAAGCGTCTGCGCAGCTCAGTGCGCGTACGAGCTCGATATGAAAGGAGATTCAGTGCCGCGTCACGCACTCGCACGTCGGCGTCGTGGTTGAGTAGTTCGTGCCGGACGGTTCTGGTGAGCGTGTCACCTCTGCCAAGACCACTCCGCTCAAGGGCTTCGAGCGTGACTTCAAAGGGCTCCGAGTTATCATCGAGATGAATGATCACCTTCAGTCCGTGTGGCCGGCGGGGCCTGATCCGTTTGATGACTGGTGTGTCACTCATTTGCCACGGCCTGACCTGTTTATGATTTCGAAACCTAATGTTCCGGTTAGGAAAGTTTTGAGCTTTGGGGCCACGGTGTCCATCTTCGCATGTGCAGGAGTTCGAAGAATAGGGTTCAGGTGAGGCTCGGTAACATGTTGAATTAGGCCGGTTCCCGAGAGCGTGCTGGTAGAAAGATTAGGAGTTCTGAGTATACCATTCGTCGGTGAGTAGGTCGTGATACAGGGTCAGTACTTTCTCGTTGTTGAGCACGACCGTCATATAGTCCCGTGAGATAGTTTGACGCCACCACTCGTCATCGATACGCCAGTGTTCCTGAATTGAGGTGACGTTTTGTCCTGGTTTTCCCGGTACTCGAATGTGCAACGGGTTACCCTGCTCGTCTGAGCGAACAACGACAGGTTTCGGTGTGCCGAGTGGTTTGAAACGGTGAGAGTGCCGCATGGGCGGGTTCTGATTATGGGATTCAGGGGTCTAGATTGAGCAGTGCATTCCGGCGCTCGGGGATCCTAGACCACGGGTCGACCTCGATGACTCGGTATAGCGGAGAGTGTCCGATACGCAATTTGAGTTCGCTGACTGCTTCTCTTATCGAGGGAGGGATTTCGCCTTGATTAAAATCAAGATGGCCGGTGGCACGACTCCCTTCCGTGGTCCGGTCGAAGAGCAGCGTCTGCGCGCTGCTCGCCCCGAACTCAGTGAGCTCCAAAGTGAGCGTCTCGACAGCGTGTGTGGGAGGAGAGATTTCCATTTTTGCGCGCAGGGCGGCGGCGATGGATTCCCGGTCTGAAGTTGGCTTGCGAAGGACCCTATTGATTATCCATGAACCCCCTCCCTCAAGGTTAGCGCCCATTCGGACCCCTGCTACACTGCGCCCCCTTAGGTCCGAACGGCCGAGCGCACGTTCTACGAGCCGATTAAGGACATGATGCAGAGGTCCTGTGAGGTCGACAGGGTTGGGGAAATCGAGGGAAACCTTGATCGGTTGAGGTTGATGCCAAGGCCGGACTGGATCGATTCGGCTTCCTGTAGACCAAGCGAGGGCATTCCGGCCGTCCTGACCGAACTGTGCGACAAGGGCCGGCTCTGGGAAGCGACGAAGTTGGCCAAGAGTGAGTATCCCGAGTCGTTCGAGCCGGTGTATCATGGTTGGATTAATTGGTAGGCAGCCAATCGGGCACTCGGTAAAAAAAGAAATCAGCCGAGATTCGGAGACAATCACAGGTCGGCCGGACCGTGCGGAGGCTGCAGCAACCCATGCGCCGAACTTTCCAGGTGCCATGCCGGCTCGAGTAGCAGCGACTAAGGGAGCCGGATAGACCTGAAAAAGCAGGCTGAGCGCACGATCGATTTGTCGATTTGGGGGGCCGAGTAGGCGTTCGAGTCCATCCATGCCCAAGAACACACGGCCGCGGCCTGCGGGTTCGATAATCGGAGTGAGCTCACTGAGCGCCTCGATCATTGTGGTAGCCGCAGCGTCGTAATGCGAAGGGTCGGGTTCTAGTAAGGTTAGTGATGTGCAGAGGGACACAGCTTGGGAGACGAGCTGGCCTGGGCGGACACCAGCTTTGCGGGCACGTTCGGATGCCTGCCAGATCGTACGACGAGTGCTTTCGCCCGGAGAGAGTAAAGCGACTGAGGTTTTGTCGAGCTCAGGGAAACGAACCAGCTCGAGTCGCAGTTCAAAAGTCGGAAGCCAAATGCAGAGAGCTTCACGGCTGTCGTTCGAAGTATGCGTGGGGGCGGATTGGAAGACTGTTTCCGCACCGGGACCGCTAGCCCAGTCATTATGAACAGCTGCGTTGTTCAGCCAGTCATTTGCGGGGCGATGGTTATCAGTCCATTCGAGCCCTGGACCAGTGGGAACAGGTTTTGGGAAAGCGGTGTGAAGCGTCATGACCGAATGAGAAACTCTGGAACGTGTGAGCCGGCAACGAAGATCCTTGCTTTCGAGTGTTGCGATGCTATAAGCAGCACCTCTGTCGAAGCCCTAGGATTGATACCGAATAAAAACCGAAGATAGGGCGAATGAGGGCGAACGCAAAGAGGGGGTGGCGAGCGTCAAGAAGGTGATCTCGCTCGACAGGAAATGAGAGTCGCAGAGGGACCGGATATGACAGATTTGCTACAGCAATGTAACAGAGGGGTAACAACAGCCTCTTACGCTCCGACTTGGAGATCACGTCAGTTGAAGCTTGCTGTAGCTCAGGTACATTCGCCTTGCTCGCTAGCGTGAGCGCTCTCGGCGCTCTACCTCCGATTTTGATTTTTTCGAACTAATTAGGGATTCGAACTGATGTCCTCCGCGCTCACGCGCCTCCGCATTCGACAACGTCTCTTCGTTGGTTTCGCTGTCGTAGTAACGGTAATGACCGCACTAGCTGTCGTGCTTGTAACCTCCGGGCTGCGTCGCGTACTTACAGAGACGTTCCAAGAAGAGCTCGAAAGGCAACTTGCCTTAGGGGAGTGGGTTCTTGAGGGTGCATCAG
>DLTN01000064.1:111997-113266 GCA_002500925.1 Gemmatimonadales bacterium UBA7835
TGCTGTTCCAGATGTGCTTGCCCGAGAAATTACGGCGCGTGTCGGTTACCGAGTGTCTTTGATTTCACCCGAGGGCGTTGTGTTGGGCGACTCGTATGTAGAGCCTCAGCGCTTGACTCAGGTGGAGGATCATTCAGATCGACCAGAGGTTCGAGGCGCCTTGTCAGGTGAAGTCTCGTTCGCCCAACGCACGTCGGCCACTGTGGCTGAACCGCTGCTCTATGGTGCTCGACTCGTGGCGCTTTCCGGTAAACCTATTGTACTCCGCATAGCTGCCCCACTCACCGATGTTGAGCGTGCGGTGAGTCGCGCGCGCGATGCGCTCGTTCTGGGTGGCCTCCTAGCAATGATGGTGGCATTGCTGATTGCCTACTTCCTCAGTGGAGCACTAAGTCGTCCTTTATTGCGCTTTGTTGCTCTGTCCCGTCGTCTCGTAAGTGGCGAACTCGACGCACGAGCGCCGTCGGATTCGGGTGTACCCGAACTCGATGAGCTTGCGACGGCCCTGAACCAGCTCACTGACGAACTTGCAACGCGACTTTCCGAACTAAGTCAGGAAAGAGATGGGGTACAGGCGCTCATTGACTGCATGGCTGAGGGTGTCGTCGCTCTTACGGATGACGCTCGAATTTTTCGCACTAATCGGGCGGCGAGATCGTTGCTGAATCTAGATTCCTCTGATAACGGCACTTCAGTTCATGAACTCGTTAGGCACTCTGAGCTTCGGCAAGTCCTTGCCGAGTCTGCCGTGCGTCCGGTGAGTCAACGCGAAGTTCAGTTTAACACCTCGCACCTGATTGTTTCGTCACGCACACTTGATACGGGCGGGGCAGTAACGACCCTCCTGGATGTTTCAGAGATTCGACGTCTTGAGAATGTGCGACGAGATTTTGTCGCCAATGTTTCACACGAATTGAAGACTCCGCTTACGTCGATTCGCGGGTACGCTGAAATGCTCATGGAGGATGATGCCCCCCAGGATATTCGTGACGGTTTTATTAAGTCTATTAGCAAGAATGCATTGAGGCTTCAAAATCTTGTCGATGACTTGCTCGACCTGTCGCGCCTAGAATCTGGAGGTTGGGTTGCCCGCCCAGAATCTGTCTCAGTCGAGGAGGTCGCCAACGAAGCCTCGAGTTGGTGCATGGATGCCGCGAACCGTCGTGATGTCTCTATTGAGATTACTCCGATGGGGACGGTTTACGCCGATCGCCAAGGTTTGCTGCAGAGCTTACGCAATCTTCTTGAGAATGCAGTTCGACACAGCGA
>DLTN01000108.1:0-199 GCA_002500925.1 Gemmatimonadales bacterium UBA7835
CGTTGAAGCATTCCAAAGAATCCACTCATTCAGACCCACATCGTACGTGGCTTGAATCTGGGCTCGGACTTCAGCAGAGCCGTAGACCGGAGACCCGAGACTGAAGTCCTGAAGCCAGGGACGGGTCAGTCCTGCCCCCTCAACCGCACCTGAGCGGCGAAGCGCATCCCGCAAGGCGGCGTAGACAACCTCATAAGGG
>DLTN01000108.1:519-6360 GCA_002500925.1 Gemmatimonadales bacterium UBA7835
ACCTCATAAGGGTATGCATTGGGGTCAGTATAACCGAAACTCCCCTCCCAGTAGTGGCTCGGGTACACCATAGGCAAGGCTGCATCTACCACGTCTATAAAGCTCTCCCAAACCTGGCCAATACCGACGTCTCGCCGAAAGGAAGTCGTTACCCCAAACACGTCAGCAGTCGACCTTACAGAGAGATCCGCGAGTTCCTGCTCTGCATATCTAAGAAAACCCCTCACGGCATCTACCCGCCTCTCGCTTTCACCACCTGTAAAAACTGCCCGCGCCATGTCGGAAGCAGGAGCATCTGGGAATCTGATGTAGTCCCACTGGACCTCGGGGAACCCCATCTCTGCAACCTCCCGAGCGAGGGCAATGTTGTACGACCAGAGGTCTTCATTAAAAAGGTTTTGCCATACGATGTTATTGCTGTCCACCCAAACGCCCCCTGCAGTATCCTGAACCGCAGTCTCTGGCCGGGCAGTGGCGAGTAACGGGTCCTTCACAACTACAATACGCGCGATCGGATACACGCCCGCCGCTTCCAACCGGTCCAGAAGCCCGGGCAAATCACGGATCCGGATCTCTCCATTCGCCCCAATCTCCTTCGCCAGAGGAACGTCCGTAGCGTGGCTAATGAAGCCGGTCGCATCCTTGATATCTATCACGAGTGCGTTGACCTCAGTCGTCTCCGCAATCTCAAGCATCGTTGTCATTCGACGCTCCGATCCCGCGGCCCATGCGTTCACATACAGACCCCGGATATGATCCGGACGAGGGAAACGAGCGTCATCGAAGTCTTGCACTGGCTTCATTTCGGGGTGAGGCACCCCAGTGGAGCCCGTCAAACCAAAAGGTGGCCTATACGGAATGAAAGGAGCTCTATCAGACGCTAATTCTGAGCCTCCTCGGTCGTCCTCACCCCCTATGTCGCCCTGTAGTCGCTCCGCTCGCTCATCACTGGCCACTGTCCGAACAGCGGGCTCCTCGACTTTCAGAGAATCCATTGCGGGTTCCTGGTCGGCGTAAGGCCCTAAGGAATCCGCAATCTTGGCCTCCGAAAGCGGCGACTCCTCAGCACTATCTGAGACTCCGGTGCACGAAACTACCAATAGCAACGGAGTAAACCACTTCAAACAACGACCGAAGAGAGGGGGGGGCACTTACTCAGTACGCTCTCAGTGAAGGATCAACCTCTGCACGCCAACCGAGGACACCCCCCTTGAGGTTCAACACCCGGTCGTATCCCATCTGCATGAGAATCGCCGCCGCCCATGCACTTCGACCTCCACTACGACAGTAGACGACAACGTCTACATCCGCCGAAACCTCTCCCGTACGTCCCGGAAACTCACCTGTAGGGATTCGAAGCTGGTCATAGTCGGGCAAGTCGGCGATCTCTGCCTCGTGGTACTCACGAACATCTACAAGCGTGGGTATTTCCCCAGAATCGAGACGTTCCTTGAGTTCCAGCGGCGTGATTTCTTTGACGTCAAAATCGTTATTCATCTACTTATTCTTAAGAGTGACTCGAGTAAGGTTGCAGACCGGAGAGCCGCCCCGCGGTTGCGCTGAATATACTGGGCTGAAGCAGCTCCCGCGGCCCTCCTGCGAGCTTCGTCAGTCAACCAAGCGGTGGCCACCTCCGTTAATTCTTCCACATTCTGCACTGCCTCCGCACCTCCGCAGTCAATAAGGTCTGCAGCCGCACGTGCCCTGTGGTGCTGAGGGCCGAACAAGACTCCGTTTTCCGCAGCGGCCGGCTCTAAAACCGAATGAAGACCCCGGCCGTGGAACCCGCCACCAACGAAGGATACAGAAGCCAATCCGTAGAGGTTAGCCAACACGCCAACACGATCCACCACGATCGCATTAGGGCGAAGACTAACTTCAGGTGCGTCACCCGCTAGGGCGTCTTCCAAGTTGCTGAGGGTCGTTGCCCACCAGCCGTCCTTTTCCAGGCGCTCAATCAGCTTCGCAACAGCCAACTCAGATGGCTTATGGGGAGCAATGATCAAACGAAGATCTGTGACCGTCTCCCGAGTGGAAACAAGGGCCGGAAGAAGAACATCTTCATCTGATACCCACGTGGAACCGGCGACCACGGTCGGTCGGACATCAGCCTGCAACAGCGCATGCCACCGTTGCCGAAGGTCTCGTCCTCGGAACCGGTACACCGCAGAATCGATACCAGGATCACCCGTGGTCCTCACCACCCGCGGACTGACACCTAGCGACTGAAGCGCCAATGCATCTTCTTCGGAATTAGCGCACGCGAGTGACAAAGCATTCCAAGAAGGCTTCATCAACATCTTAGCTAATGGCCCCATCCGTCCGGACTCTCGGGTCACCACCGCGCCAATCATACCTACCGGGATCCCTCTACGATCCGCCTCGTTCACCAAGGTCGGCCAGATCTCTGTTTTGGTGAAGATGACCGCATCGGGGGCCACTGCCTCCATGACGCATCCTAGAGGACCCCTCAAGTCCCAAGGCAGATAGGTAGCTACATCTGCATTTATGCTCCGTGTGATTTCTTCGGCAGAGGGAGAAAAGAACGTATACAGCACCTGGACATCCGGGCGAAGTGCTCGAAGCTCTCGAATGACCGCTCTCGCTTGGAAGCCCTCGCCTACGCTAGGTGCATGAACCCATACGACTGGTCGATCTGGATCCCTCAACGTCCGTCCCCAGAGTGATAAGAGATCATGGGAGCGACGGCGTCCAGAGAGACCTCTTGCAAGGTTTGAACTGCCGATTGAGAGGAGCGGAGATAACAGACGAACTACGCCCCACGCGAACCGATATAGAACGCTCAAGAAGTTCCGGTATTCAGTTTCGGAGAAGATGAATGCAAGGAGCATAGGGCGGCAGCGCTACGGCCGGTAGATTTAGTTATGAACTATCAGATCACTGTCCGCTTCGGCGGGAGACACCAGCGCTATCACACATTCAAGGTCTCCGCAGATAATGCGGCGGAAGCGCTCCGACAAGCCGCTGACAAAGTACCAGAGGAAATCGCTGCCGATGTCGACCTTGTCGAGCTACGTGTGGCGATCAATCCGGATGAGCGCTCATATCTCGACGAGGCTAGCAGCGGTGTCTGATCCTTTGCGCAGCTGCAAATCATCACCAGAGATCGTGCTCTAATGAGCACCTATCCCAAGATCGTTCGTCGTAACAGTCGAGGCCTGTTCGCTGCAGCAGCACTCGCATTGGTCGCTGGATGCACGGCGTGCTCACCGCTTTACGTCGTCAGGGCAGGAATTGCCGAGATAGGAATTCTGAGGGGCCGACAGCCCATTCACGAGATTCTAAACGACACCACCGTCAACCCTGATACACGTAGCAAGCTCGCGTACGTAGTCGACGCTCGTCGTTTCGCAGCAGAGGACCTCGGAATCGACGTGGGTGATTCTTACACGATGTTCACCCAACTCGACCGAGACACGCTTGCTATGGTTGTGACGGCAGCGTGGCCCGATCGTCTAGTGCCCAAGACATGGTGGTTTCCCATTGTGGGCCAAGTTCCCTACAAAGGCCACTTCTCATTACAGTCAGCTCTTGAGGAAGAAGCCAGCCTAGCAAACGAAGGTTATGACACGTGGGTCAGGCCTACTTCAGCCTTCAGCACCCTCGGATGGTTCAACGACCCAGTACTCTCTACTGCACTCAAGACGGACGAAGTCGAAGTTGTAACCACTGTCATTCACGAACTGGCGCATCAACACTTGTTCCTGCCGGGCCAAGTAGAATTCAACGAAAGTTTCGCAACGTTCGTAGGTCGGGCGGGTGCCGCAAGTTACTTCTGCACACGAGAAGGGAGTGGCCCCCAATCCATCAAGTGTCACCGAGCATTAGCCAGATGGCGAGACAGTCAGGTCTTCAGCAGCTATCTGGACGGCCTCGTCAACAGGCTAGAGGCAGTATACGACGATCCAGAGCTGACCCCGGAACAGAAAGCCACAGAACGACTGCCAATCATCGCGAGTGGGTTGCAGGAATTCGACGAACAGGTAGCACCTGCCCTAGAGTCTCTCACCTTCGCGGGCTTCCGACATGAGAAGGTCAATAATGCGACCCTCCTTTCATACATCCGTTACTATAAGCGGCTCTTGGATTTCAACACCTTCCTCGAATCCCACGAGGGTGACCTGGCCCAGGCCCTGTCAGATATTAAGGAGCGGGTGCGAGACGCCAGTGATGCGTTCGATGTGATCCCCCACACTCGACCACTGGAGTCGAGTACGAAGGCAGTTCCGAGAGACTGAAGCAGGACCCAGAATCTCAGAGGCCATCTTATACGACGGCGCACTGGGAAGCCTGCTAGGGCTGCTCTGACTACTGGTCCGGAATCGTGATCTCTCTAACAACGCTGCCGTAGCTTTCCCAATACGTGATCTTTTGGACCATGACGGGGTCGTCCGTTGTCGGCTGAATCTCTCCATCCGTCGAGATCGCGCGGGACGTTACGGTATGGGCACCAGGAGAAGCTGCCCATTCTAGGTGCCAAAAAGTCCACGTGTAAGGATCGTCCGCTCCTTCTCCGAGTGCCACCGGCTGCCAGTCCCCGCCATCGATACTGACCTCAACTCGGTCAATCGGTTTGCCCCACGCTGCACCATTTATCCGATATCCACCATCGGTTCGTACAACGTTGGCAGGGATTGAGTTGATATTTGTTCGACCCACCGAGGTTTCAGCCCAGACACCATCTTCGTCAGAGCCTTCCTGACGCAAGGTCACATAGTCACGAGCCATGAACTTGCCCATGAAGCGAGTGTCACGGACCTCGATCCGGGTCAACCACTTCACATTAGCAACACCATACCAGCCCGGAGCAATTAACCTCAGGGGATACCCATTACCGATCGGCAAAGACTCCCCATTCACTGCCCACGCCAAGAGGACGTTATCCCGCATAGCGTCTTCTAAAGACAAACTCCGAGCGAACTGTTGATCGACCTCAATATCATCCCTATGCAGCAGTGTCTCTGTTCCAGTGTCAGCACCGAAAAAAACGATCTCGACCCCACCGTCGTGAATTCCTGCCTCTCGAAGAAGAGGTGCGAGTGGAATCCCAGTCCACTTAGCATTGTGCACCGCCCCCATAAACGTGGCGAAGCCGCGATTCCCAGCGCATTCAAGTAGCATCGTAACGTCTTGCTGCGGTCGTGACCGGATATCATCAAGCGTCAGCGTCATTGGTCGATCTACCATACCTGCGATCTCTAGCCTCCAAGCCTCACCGTCTAGCTCAGGAGTGCCATAGTGACCTACGCTGAATAGTTGCTCGGTCGGAGTAACCCAAGAATCCAAGGCCTGCCAGTCGAGCGTATTCGCACGCCCTCCGGCCGGCGGCGCATTAGTCCATGGAATCACGTCATCCTGAGACGAGATCCGTTCAAGACGCTCCGCAAAGTCAGCCGGAAAAACCGCAGCAGCAGCAGCGACTGCCCCACCACGTCGAATCACCTCTCGACGAGACATCACCTCAGAGGTCACATCCTCGAGACCGTAGAGTTCCGCGGGGATCTTCGCCTGTGGCCGTGACCGATCTGCCATGCTTCGTTGCCTCCGTTCAATTGAGAACGGCCAATCTGTGGAAATGATGCCCTACACGCCATTCATATCACAAGACACATGAGACGATTAGAGCCCTGACACTCCTTCATCCGGATACTAAACCGGGCAAGAACCGCCACAATTGATCATCGTGTGAGGAGGAATGTCGCTTTAACAATTAGGCGACGATCGCGAAACATGAACGTTGACAGGGGGTCTGTCGGATCCCGGCGAAGCTCATCGTAAGCGACAAACACGTCACTGCCTGGACGATAAGTCCAGCGGAAC
>DLTN01000105.1 GCA_002500925.1 Gemmatimonadales bacterium UBA7835
GATTACCTGTTTTTTTGGACTGGGGTTACGATCGCCTACCCTAGGTCAATGGATACCCTGATCGCCGATCTCAAGCGTGTCGCTCCGACCGTCGTCGTGTCCGTGCCCCGGATCTACGAAAAGATTTATAACGGCGTTATGTCGGCTCGAGGGCCGAAAAAGAAGCTGATCGACTGGGCCGCGTCTGTGGCTGATCAGGCAGCCGATCTGCGGCTCGCCGGTAAAGAACCTGGTCGCTTGTTAGCGCTCAAATATTTGATCGCTGATAAGCTGGTCTTCTCCAAGGTCAAGACTGCAGTAGGTGGACGGCTTCGTTACTTCGTTAGCGGGGGCGGACCGCTTGCTCCTGCATTGGCCCGTTTCTTTTACTCCATCGGGCTAACGATTTTCGAGGGCTTCGGGTTAACCGAGACGAGTCCGGTTACAAACGTGAACACCTATGAATACTTCCGAATCGGAACGGTGGGCCGGCCGGTGCCCGGGACGGAAATACGTATTGCTGAGGACGGCGAGATTCTAGTCCGTGGCTCGCAGGTCATGAAGGGCTACTACAACAAGCCGGAAGCTACAGCTGAGGCAGTGTCGGAGGACGGGTGGTTCGCGACGGGTGACATTGGTGAGTTGGATGCGGATGGCTTCCTCTCGATTACAGATCGGAAGAAGGACATCATTGTCACTGCCGGTGGAAAGAACATTGCGCCGCAGCCGATTGAGAATCTGCTCAAAACGCACCCGTTGGTGGAGCAGGTAGTTTTAATTGGCGATCGGCGTCGTTACTGCTCGCTAATAGTCGTTCCAGCGTTTGAAGCGCTTAAACAGTGGGCTGAGGATCACGGCATTGATCCGGGCTCAGGAGGAGTGCTAGTGGAACACCCTGAAGTCGTTGCGGGTGTTGGAGATGAGCTATTGGCTATGCTTGGCGATCTAGCTTCATTCGAGCGACCCAAGAAGGTAGCGCTTCTAGGTGAAGAGCTTACGGTCGAAAATGGCCTAATGACTCCTACACTTAAGGTTAAGCGTCGTCAGCTCGAGCAGAGGTTTGCGGCCTTGATTGACTCGTTGTACGAAGACGAGGCCTCGGATAAAACTGCTCGGTGACCGGATGGTTTCCGCGGATCAAGAGGGCTGCGTAGTAGTGCTGACCACAATGCCGGACGAAGTTTCGGCAGGTGATTTTGCTCAGCGCCTAGTAGAACAACGAGTGATCGCATGCGCGAACGTTGTGCCGAGAATCACCTCAGTATATCGGTGGGATGGCCGCGTTAAGAGAGATCAGGAAGCTCTGGTGATCATGAAAACGACGAGGGCGCGCGTTCCTGTGCTAAAGGACGCCATGGACGACTTACACCCATATGAAGTGCCTGAGATGATGGTGCTGCCGGATAGTGGGGCTCATCGAGCGTATCTAGGGTGGGTTGCTGAGGAGGTCGCTGGTTGATGGCGGATGCAGAGAAGAAGCCTGCAGTGAAGAAATCTCCTGCCAAGAAGAGCACAGCGAAGAAGCCTCCCACAGAGAAGCGAACAGCGAGAAAGAAAAAGGATCGGTCACAGGTTGACCTCCTGCCCGAACTGTTCGAGTCGCCTGAACAGGCCCCAGTGTTGGATGAGATGTCGGAGTTTCCTGCCGTGGCCGAATCTGAGGCGTCTGTGCCGGAGCCAGCTACGAAAAACGAGGGGGAGAATGTTCTCGAAGGCGGTCTCTTAGCGCAGGGAGAGGTGAAGACGCCAGGAGTGGAGGAATCTGGGGGTAAGATAGAATCTGTTCCAACTACTGAAGAGAGACCTTCGACTAATTCAAGTCCTCAGGGTCACCAGCTAGCGAGGGCGAGCGATCTCGTTCAGTCAGGTCGGATCGATGAGGCTTTGGAGCAATACCTAGAGATCCTTGCCGAGAACCCTCAAAACCTTAAAGCGCACAACAATCTTGGCGTACTCTTTGACGAACTCGGTCAGCATGACACGGCTGTGGAGCATCTTGAGTCAGCACTAAAGGTTGATCAAGATAACGTCGAAGTTTTGATCAATCTTGCCAGTGCGCTAACGAAGCTTGGCCGCTTTAGACGAGCGGGTGACCCGGTTCGCAGAGCCCTCCGGCTAGCTCCTGACGACCCAGCGGCACGACTTGCGCAGGCGATCCTTTCCTTCCGCCGCGGACTGTACGATCAGGCAGAGGTGGAGCTGCGTTGGATTTGCGATCGAGACCCAGGGGCAGGAGAGGCATTGTATTATCGAGCGGAGGCGCTTAATCGCACAGGACAGTTTTCGGAGGCAATGGAACTGATGTCTCGCGCGGCTGAACTTCTTCCGGATGACGCTCGTCCTTATTACACCCTCGGTCACCTGTATGATCGCCAGAATCGCGCTTTTGAAGCGGCCGAAATGTATCGACGCGCGAGAGACCGTCAGAGTTCTTGACGGCAGGCCTGCAAACGACCGATCCAGGCAGGGGACTGATTCATGATTGATGCAATCAAGGATTTCTTCACGACCACGATGCTCCCCGCCGCAGAGGACGAGACATCAACGATTGATGAGGATGTTCGCTTGGCGGCGTGTGCCTTGCTGCTGGAGGTCGCCTATGCTGACGATGATTTCTCTGATCAAGAGCGACAGCACTTGGAGTCAGAGCTGGGCAGGAGATTTGGGCTCGAAGCAAGGGACACGGACCGACTTCTAACGCTTGCTCAGGAGGAGCGAGAAGACGCGGTCGACCTTTGGCAGTTCACCCGACTCATCACTGAGCACTACTCGATCAGTCAGAAGGTGACCTTGTTAGAGATCATGTGGGGGCTGGTGCACTCAGATGGCACCCTGGAAGACAGAGAGGTCTACTTCATGCGGAAGATTTGTAACCTCTTGCGTCTGGAGCCAGGGTATCTGGCGCAGGCGCGCCAGCGCTATTTAGGTGAGGAATAATTTGCGCGTCGATGATTCTTCCGGGGGTGACACCGAGATGCTCAAGAGACATATTTTCTTGGCGCCATCAATCCACTCGAAAGACTTGTCATCATGCGCGATCTAGTTCCTGGCGGCTATCTCTTCACTCACGCAGTGTTCTGGACAGTCGTGGGTATGGTAGCTGTGGGCACAAATGCCGTCGCCATCATCCTGTCTATTGGTCTGGGTCTTCTGGTTGTGGAGTCACTTACGCAGCGATAGCGGTTGACTGAAGAATCGAACAACATTGGCACGGGCGCCTTGGCTTGAAGGGGCGCCTTTGGTGTATACGCCAATGTTTTGCATAGAGGTGACTGGACCGTGTTACGAGTGCGATCAACCGAATGAAAACTTCAAAATCCGAGTAATGAGATGACTGCTGTCTATCTTGTTCTGACTGTGCTGATAGGGCTTGGAATTGGAGTTTGGTTTGGCATGCCCGGCCGGTATTCGCAGACCTCTGATGATATTGAGAACATTATGCGAACCGGAACGGGCAGGAGAGGACGTCGGAAAAAAGTCTTTACGCCCCTGGCTTGGGTGCAGCGAGGGGTCAGTGCCAAGGACACCGCTTCCAGGGGTCGCCGTCAGGGGCGTGGGCGCGCGGGATTCAGCGTGGAATCCCCCGACGATACAAAGCAGTAGAGGGATATAAGTCGCAGGGATGCTGCGCTCACCGGACCAATGCGTCTACTGCGACCATCAGCAATCCGATGAACGCGCCAAGCACGTAACCGAGGCGCACGATGAGACGAAGTTCTCGTTCAGTAACCTTATGAACGATCTCTTCCATGCTAGCGGTTGGGAAGTTGAGCACCTTGTCCTCTACTCGACCAGCAACGTCGATATGTTTGACAACGGCTGGCACCTGTGTCTGAAGCCAGTTCCAAATCGGGTCACTGAGCGCGTCTTCGATACGCTTAAGTCCGTCCTCAGTGAACCACCGCGCCGGGATCCCGATCGGCCTCCTCATGAATTCGCTGGCTAGCCGTCTAGCCCCGGTGTCCGCTACTTGACCTGCAATGTCGGTTCGGGCCGCCTCAACCAGTAGTTCGGAGATCTTTTCATTTGGCATGTTCGTAAGGACGTCGCCCCACGTTTTTGCGCCCGCGTTATCCATCCCTTCATTCAATCTTTCAAAAACGAAGTCGCGTGTAGCTTGATCCCTCGCCATGCCAAGTACCCAACTAGTAAGCATGTCGCGTGCTTCCACAATATTGGGGTCTTTGGCAGTGCCTAGTACATCACCAGCGGGGCGGCGAAGAAAGTCAACTATCGCCTGATTGACCACCCTTGCGATTGCTTCTTGTACGGCTGGATCTCTCAGGAGCTCAGACAGTCGTTCAGCACCGTCCTCCTGGATCGTATCCAACACCTTATCAACAGTGTCTTCAGTCATCATGACACGGGCAACGACACGCTGGTGGAACTTTAGATCTCGCAATAAGCGCTGGAAAAGTTCGTGTATGGTGTTTTCGAATTTCTCGCGAGTATCCGGATCATCAAGAAGTCCGCCGAGGCGCTCGGCTGCGAGTGGCAGGTAGCTCGCGATCGCCTTCTCAAGCGAACCTATCACGCCGAGTGGGAGGATCTCCTCGAGGTTGCGATTAGGCTCGAGTATCTTTTCGGTGGCCCGCTCAATGTAGTTGGACACCGCGCCAGAGAATTCGTCGCTGCCCGAGATGCTCTCTATCCAATTTTGGACTACACCCTCTAAGGCTTCGCCCCGCGCGGGTGTAAGAATGCCCGCGATCGGTTGATCGGCGATTGCGCTTACCAATTGATCTGTGTGCCTGAGCATTGAGTTCGCGAAGTCTTCAGACTCTACATAGCTCTTTAACTGCTCCGTGACGCGATTAAGTGCGTCCCCTATTAAGGCATCGAATTCAGCAGCGACTGCTTCTGGTATGAGCTCTTGGAGCGAGCCACGTTCCTTGTAAAAGATCTCTTCAAGGAACGTGCCCAGGCGCCGGTCAAACGCCTGCCGGAATTCAACGTTCGTGAAGGCCTCCGTAAGGTCCTTCGGCGTCAGTAGCCGATTCCCCACGGTGCGTCCTATGGCGGCTGCTAGTCGAGGCTGGTTCTTTGGGACCGCTCCGTGCAGGAACGATATTCGCCAGCGCCCCAGAAGTTTCGGTGGTTCATAGGGATGGAAAAGCATCCATACCGCGACAGTGTTCGTCAGTCCCCCAGCGAGCGAGCCAAAGACGATCTTTACCAGCGCCAGTAGGACTTCCTGATTCATGAATCTTCTGCGTACGCGGGATGCGTTGAAGGATCAAGGACCTGGTCGGACTGGATACACAGATCTCCGTCTAGCTCCCGAAAGAATCGCCCGATCCTCCGTTTGCTGCGTCCCCAATCCCCTTTGTCGCCGCGGGACACCGCAACGGCATCTACTCGGGTCTGTCCGATCTGATCAAGCCCGATCTGAATGTGTACTTCTGTTTCAAAGCCAAGGAAGGGTGTCTTCGCGAGGGCCTCTATCAAGCCCTGGCCGTCGTCAAAACGGCCTATGCTCCAACCGACGATGCCACCCCCCCCTACTCGCATGGCTGATTGCCAGACGTCTTCAAAGGGGATCGTGTAGGTCCTGCCGCGCAGGCGCATATCGGTGGCCCGCATATCGGTGTTTGCCTGTTTTTCGTAAAGCTTGTCGAGGAGGCCGCTCAAGCGGGCTGTCCTTCGTCTGTGAGGAAAATGTTCGGGTGTCTTTGGATGGTTCTGAGTATTTAACAAAAACCAGATGACTGCGCATTCCGATAGGGACGATGCACAGATCACGTTATAGTGTGGCGCACCTGATCAACGTCCGCCACAGAAACGGGGGAGAAGATGAAAGCGGTCATCCCACTTGCCGGGAAAGGTACTCGTCTTCGACCTCATACCCATCACACTCCTAAGCCACTACTGAAGGTCGCAGGCAAGCCTGTTCTCGCCTTTATCCTTGATGACCTGCTAGAACTCGGTGTGACAGAGGTGGTGTTCATCGTTGGCCACCTGCGCGACACCATGAGGGAGTGGATTGAAGCTGAGTATCCCCAGATCAAAGGCCAGTTCGTCGTTCAGGAAGTTCAGGATGGAACGGCAGGTGCGATAGCGCTGGCAGAACCGTATGTAGATGAAGACGTCCTCATCATCTTTGCCGATGCGGTCTTAGAAGTAGACTACGGCCTCACAAAGACCCTGGGTAAAGAATGTGCCGCGGTCCTTTGGGCAAAGGAGGTCGAAGACTACCAGCGCTTTGGTGTGATTGTCACAAACGACGACGGAACGATGAAAGAGATCGTCGAGAAACCGTCCGAGCCGATCTCTAAACTTGCCAATATTGGCTTGTATTACATTCGCGACCAAGAACTGCTGTTTGAGGGCGTGCGGCACACTCTAGCAGCAGATCCGAGCCCGTCCGGAGAGTACTACCTTACGGATGCATTCCAGTACATGGTGGATAAAGGAGCGCGACTGATGACGGCTCCGGTGGAAGGCTGGTGGGATGCTGGAAAGCCGGAGACGCTCATCGAGACTAGCGGCCACCTTCTTGAGACCGGTCGAGGTGTGATAGATGTGGAGGCCTCGGTTGAAGAAGCCCAGATCGAAGAGCCCGTTCGTATAGAGGCTGGTGCGATCGTCCGAGGGGGAAAAATCGGTCCAAACGTCACAGTGGAAGCTGGAGCGATAGTCGAGGAATCGGAGGTTAGGAATTCCGTTGTGGGCGCAGATGCTCGACTCCTGAGAGTTAGGATTCACGATTCGCTGGTGGGCGACGGAGCGACTGTGTCTGATTTTTCTGGAAGCCTTAGGGTTACAGACCACTCGACTTTGATAGGTCAGAGATAAGGTTCTCTTGGTCCGAAAGGCCCGTTAATCCCTAACGA
>DLTN01000007.1 GCA_002500925.1 Gemmatimonadales bacterium UBA7835
GGACGTCGTCGTCGCATGGAGGGCCCGCGAGTGATAGTCCTGAACTACAAGGATGTCGAAACGCTGTCTCACTTCATCACCGATCAGGGAAAGATTCTGCCAAAGCGGACCACTAAGGTTACGGCGCGCTTTCAGCGCGAACTCGGGTCAGCGGTGAAGCGCGCACGTTACCTCGCTCTTCTTCCATACGTGCGACGTCAGGACGGCTGAGGTTGAACCGCGCAAGCTGATGGTGATTAAGGCGAACCGGATCCCCGAGCGCACGGGGACGGGATGGCGGACATTGGCGGTGCTCTTTGCTTTGCTGCTGGTTGGCTCACTTCTTCCTGCAGGTATGCTCGTTGGTGTGCCCCTGCTAATCTTGATCGGTCTCAGAGGGATCCGTAACAAGGGACTTTTCATCGCAACGCTTTTGGCGATGTTTGTTGTTCTTGCGGGTCAACGAGATCCGTTGTGGTATATGGAGCGGGGTTGGGCTGTTTTGTTGGGTGGATCTTTCGCTTCAGTGACGCTGGTTGTTCCGCAGTGGCGTCTAACTTCTAAGTCCCTAGCCGCTGTCGGTGGAGCGTTGTTGGGAACGACGGTTTTCTGTGTTTTTGCGAGTGGTGCGTGGTCGAGCGTAGAGTGGGGCGTAAATGACCGGCTCGCTGCTGTACTTGGCAATGTCCTACATGCGTTGGCCTTGGTGAGTGAGGGTCAGGCTGTCTCCCCTGTCTTCATCGCTGCGGTGAACCGCACGGTTGAATTACAAGCTGAGGTGTTCCCGGCGGTGCTTGCTTTAGAGTCCATGGCCGCGTTGGGTGTGGCTTGGTGGCTATATCAGCGGATTGGGTTCGGAGATGATCAGGCGTTGGGTTCGGTGAGATATTTTGGGTTCAACGACCACCTCGTTTGGGTTCTAATTATTGGACTCCTTCTCGTCTTTGCTCAATTGGGCGAGAGCCCTACGAGGGTAGGTGCAAATTTCGCGGTCTTTATGACGGTACTTTATGCACTTCGTGGCGTAGGTGTCGTCGTATTTGTGAACGAGGGACTTACGTTCCTCGGTCTATTGATGTTGATACTGGGAGTGTTGTTCGCGGCCCCAATCTTGGTTGGGTTTGCGGCACTTCTAGGCATTGCAGATACATGGCTTGATCTACGCAGACGGGTGGAGATCACGGCCAGTTAGACATTAACTGGAGGAATTATGAAGCTAATTCTCAAGCAGTCCGTCCCGAACCTGGGTGATGTTGGTGAAGTGGTGAACGTGAAGCCGGGGTTCGGTCGCAACTATCTGATCCCGCAAGGATTTGCGTATATAGCGAGTGCTAAAAATCTGGCTCGCATTGAGGCCGAACAGGCTCGTGCAGCAGAGGAAGCCCGCCGAGATTTTCTCGAGGCGCGTCGTCGGGCGTCTCAGCTCGAGGGGTTTTCACTGAGTTTCCAAGAAAATGCGGGGGAAGATGGCCAATTGTTTGGTTCAGTTTCTGTTGCCGATATCACAGATCGGATCAATTCGGGTGAGATCGACTTCACTCTCGACAAAAGGGCCGTTCAGCTCGACGACGTCATTAAGGTTGTCGGAGAGGTTCTAGTTCCGATCAAGCTTCACACCGACGTAACTGTTGAGGTCACAGTCAGCGTCGAGGCAGCTCAGAGTTGAGCAGGCCCTGATGGCAGATGAGCTGACCGCACGTTCAAATGAAGTTCCGGAAGAAATACACCGGGCGGCTGAGCTTGCCCTCGAACGAAAGGCAAGTGATGTAGTAGTTCTTGATCTTAGGGGGATCTCGACGGCTACCGATTACTTTGTGATCGCTAGCGGAACGTCCGACGTTCAGGTTAAGGCCATCGCCGACCATGTGCGGGATGAACTCAAGAAGGACAGTGTTCGTCCCGAACACCTAGAAGGCTTTCGTGGCGGGCGCTGGGTCCTGATGGACTATGTGGACTTCGTAGTGCACGTATTTCATCCTCAGGCCAGAGAGTTTTATCAGCTTGAGCGGTTGTGGGGAGACGCTCCTAGGTGGGATGTACCTATGGGGTGAGGTTCCTTTCCGCTCGCACCAAGCGGCTCTACCTTGTCGCGTTCATGGCAAATTGCATTCTATCTAATCCGAAACCGCGTTGCTTGGGTCCTGCACCCAGCCTGTAAAGATACTCGTATATGGCAGAACTCTCGCCTCTTGAGACGCTAGACGAGGTAGACGTGTCTGTGGGAATCAGGACAGATGGTTGTCGGGTGCTTGCACTCGTTGCGCCACCCACTCCAGAGTCAGAGGATTGGGCCCCTAGAGCCGCACATCGGTTAGCCGCTCAGTGGGTTTCAAAAGGTCATCGGGTTATCCTAGCGGATGGAGGATTGGATCAACCCTCACTTCACAATGTCGCTGGGATCCCAAATCGAGAAGGCATTGTCGACGTGGCGTTGTATGGTGCGTCGTTGGCTCGTGTCTCTCAGCTCTTTGGTGGGTATGTTCTCATTACGGCCGGAACTGTTGTAGCAGATCCGACCGCTGTCGCTCGTGCCAGACGTTGGCACCGGGTTGCCGCAGGTGTGCCTGAAGCAGGAGCCACGCTTTTGATCTATCTGCGCGATGAGGAGCCGTGGGCACCAGCCTTTTTGGACTCAGTGGACGAGATTGTTTTTCTGGAGAATGAAGGTGAGTTACCAACAGGATATTCGGGACCTAACAATGGGTAAGGGATGAGGCTGAAGTCACTGAAGGTTCAGGGTTTTAAATCTTTCGCAGATGCAACCACCGTTGAGTTTCACGACGGAATAACGGCCGTCGTTGGGCCCAATGGTTGTGGCAAGTCGAACATCTCAGATGCGATTCGATGGGTACTGGGAGAACAGCGCCCGACCGCGATCCGAGGTGCGAAGATGGAAGAGGCGATATTTCAGGGCTCGGTTAATCGGCGTCCAGTTAATAGAGGATCTGTCTCACTCACGGTTTCTAACGAGGATGGAGCTCTTCCTATAGCCTACGAAGAGGTCGAAATCGGCCGGCAGGTATTCCGAGATGGCGGGAGTGAGTATTCGATAAATCGATCTTCTGTGCGTCTTAAGGATATCGTAGAGCTATATCGTGACACCGGGCTGGGTGCCAATGCCTATGCAATGATCGAACAGCGTATGGTAGATGCGATTCTCTCTAATCGGAACGAAGAGCGAAGAAGTCTGTTTGAAGAGGCCGCTGGGATTGGGAAGTACAAGGATCGACGGAAGTCAGCGACCCGTCGTCTGGAACGGGCGGAAATGGATTTGCAGCGTCTAGACGACGTGATTGCAGAGATACAGACGAAGGTGCGTTCACTGGCTCGGCAAAAAGGAAAGGCTCAACGCTACGATGAGTTTCGGAAACGTCGACTCGATGTCGAAGTCGAGGTTGTGCGTCATAGGCTTGAGACACTTTCAGCGCGACTCAAGTCAGTAACTGAGAATTTGGAAGGGGATGTGCAGACAGGGCAGGGAATGGTCGTAGAGCTCGCCTCTTCTGAGGCTGAGTACGAGGCCCTCCGTTTGAGTAAGATTGAAGCAGAAAAGCAGAGGATGACTGAGGTGGCCTCGCTCGGAGAGGTCAGAGAAACTCTTGTTCGGTGGGAACGTGATCTCGCAGTTTCAGATGAGCGAGTGGCGTATGCTTCGAGAAGATTAGCTCAGATCGAAGATGAGAGTGCGGAGGCTCAAGGCCAGGCAGCGAAACTCCAAGAAAATGAGGTCGAGCTAGAGACTAGCCTTAAGCGCATACACGATGAGCTAGGGCGGGCAAAAAGCGATGCTGCCGATCGTTCGGAGGATGCAGAACAGGTCCGGGTTCGGCTGGAAGAGTCTCGAAGCAGATTCGACGCAGTGGAGAGCCAAGGTCGTGAGATCGCTCGCCGGGTTGCTCAGCTAGAGGGTGATGCGGAGTCTGCGGACGCACAGGCAGCCGAACTTGAGCGCAGGCTCGAGCAGATAACTAACGAGTTGAGTGCGGCTGCTGACACTATTTCAGACCTGGAGTCTCAGGGAGATCTCTTTTCTCGGGAATTGGTTTCAGTTACGGAGGCGCTCGAGTCAGCAAGATCAGATGCGGATCTCAGGCTGCAGGAGCTAGAAGTAGCACGACCTGCTTTTGAGATCGCTAGAAGTGAGCGTAGAAGTGCTGTTGAGCGGCTGGCTTCTTTAACCGCACGTCGAGATGCACTCGAAAGTCTCGCCCGTGATCGGGAGGGCGTTGATCCTGTTGTTAAGGCACTATTAGAATCTGAGCTTTCGGGTGTTCTTGGGGTGCTATCAGACTTTATCGATGCCGGTGACGGTTCCATCGAAACCGTAGAGTCGTTCCTAGGCCCGCTCACGACAGCAGTTGTGGTCCAAGATGTGAAGGCACTTGACCTAGCTCTTCAGTGGTTTGGAACGTCTTGGAGGAACGGTGGCGGATTGATTCTACTTCCGCTTGACCGTGTGCCCGACTTTTCGTCAGTTGGGCGGGAACCTGGGCTTCTCGGACAAGTCGAAGTTTCCGGAGCGGGTGCGCCATGGGTTGAGGCTTTATTGCATGGTGTGAGCAAATCGGAAGGGTCTGGAGAGATGACGGTCACCGAGCGCGATGGAGTTGTGCGTGTTGGTCACCCTTCTGGTGGGTCAAGTGTCCTCGAGCGCAAGAAAATACTCGATAAAGTATTGATAGATTGCGAGGAGGCCGAGTCGGAAAATAAGGCGGCCTCTTCCAAGGCAGAGTTGGCGGAAAAATCACTTCATGCTGCGGAAGATGCGCTGGAGGCCTCTCGGGAAGCACTTAGGGTCGCAGAGGATATCCACAGAAAGGCGCAGAGTGACCTTGACGCTCAAGAAGACCATCGAGGTCGTATGGACCGACTCCGGGACGAATTCGCCCGTCAACTCGAGGGTGCTAGAGCTGCGCGCTCTAGAGCGTTGGAGCGAGCTGATGAAGCTCGCGAAGATCGGGAAGTGTTTCTTGAGCAGGAGGCCGGTCTGCACGGAGAGCGAGAAAAAGCAAGGGCCGAAGTACATTCAGTGCAAGAAGAATGGGAGCTTGCAAGGGCCGAAGAGGCTCGTCTCGCCGTAAATGTCGCGAGGCTAGAAGGAGACGGTAAACGTCTTAGTGATCGCCTGAGTACTATTTCTTCATCCCGCGGCCAGGCGGCTGAACGAGTTAAGAGCTTAGACGCAGAAAAGTCAGACCTTCACGATGAGCAGGCCGCCGCGCATGCGTTAAGGAAAGAAGGTGATGAAGCCACGGAGCGACTGTTTGCAGAGCGGACGGAGGCTGAAGCGAAGGTCAGGAGGCATGACGAAGCTCTGCAGTCGATATCGGAAGATTTAGAGACATCTGAGCGTCGTGTTCGAGAGGCGAGGACTAAGGAAAGAGCCGCCTCCGATCGAAGACACGAGTTGGAACTGGAGAAGCAGGAACTCAGCGGGAGCGTCCGGCGGATAAGGGAAAGACTAGAGAATGAATGGGGTCGTCCGCTCGATGTTTTGCTAGAGGAAGCGGTCCCCGTTGACGGAGAGCCTGAAGAGTTGGAGAGCGAGCTCGAAGACATAGTCAGCGCTCTTGAACGTATAGGACCGGTGAACATGCTAGCAGTGGAGGAGCACGAAGAAGAGAGTGCTCGCCTAGAGTTTCTCACCGAGCAGAGGTCTGACTTAGTAGAGGCACGAGATGACCTTCGTTCGGCGATTCGAGAGATTAATAAGACCGCGACCGAGCTCTTCTCAGAAACGTTTGAGAACATTCGGGAGAATTTCCGGATGACATTTCTGCGCCTATTTGAAGGTGGTGAGGCCGACTTGTGGCTCATGGACCCTGACGATCCGTTGGAGTCACCAATTGAGATCCACGCTTCACCGAGAGGCAAGAAGACCCAGAGGATCGACCTTCTTTCCGGGGGGGAGCGAGCCCTGACCTCTCTGTCTCTTCTCTTCGGGATCTACCTGGTCAAGCCGAGTCCGTTCTGCGTGTTTGATGAGGTCGATGCCCCTTTGGATGAGGCAAACATAGGGCGCTTTATCCGCTTGTTGCAGGAGTTTAGCGAGGAAACTCAATTTGTTGTAATCACCCATAATCCTCGTACGATAGAGGCGGCCGACTGGATCTACGGGGTGACCATGGAAGAGCCTGGCGTTAGCAGTGTCGTGGGCGTGAAGCTTGATGAGGCGCTCGAGGCTGCGGGGGCTGCCTAGCACCTCACACCCTGTCCCACGGTGGAACCTGTGCCGAAAGGCGTGTAGACTTGATGGCTATTGCCCACTGAACGGTTACGTGACCATGCTCGTCCTCATGAAGTACAATGCCTCCGAGGAACAAGTCTCTGGGGTGGTAGGTGCCATAAGAGCGATGGGTTACGATGCCCGTTCGATACCTGGCGGACAGCGCACGGCCGTGGGGCTGATCGGTAACGATGGCAGAGCGGACGCCAACCGACTTCAGGGCTTGCCCGGAGTTTCCGAAGTGATCCCGGTAACCCGAGCGTACAAGCAGGTCTCTAGAGAGTGGCGAGAAGACGACACACTCGTTGCCTTACCGAACGGCACAGTCGTAGGCGGAACAGATCTGATAGTTATTGCTGGCCCGTGTGCCGTTGAGGGTGAGAGCCAGATCGTTGACATTGCTCACATGTTGCGAGATAAAGGCGCTACCGTTTTACGGGGCGGCGCATTCAAGCCTCGGACATCGCCATATTCTTTCCAGGGCCTTGGCCTTGAGGGTCTTCGTTTTCTAGCCCTGGCGAGAGAGCAGACCGGGTTAATGGTGGTCACTGAGGCCCTCGATCCTGACGGTGTTGACCTAGTAGCGGAGTATGCTGACATCGTTCAAATCGGTGCCCGAAACATGCAGAACTACCCGCTGCTCCGTCGCGCAGGGCGATGCGGGAAGCCGGTCCTTTTGAAAAGAGGTATGTCTGCTACCATAGAGGAATGGTTGCTTGCAGCCGAGTATCTGCTAGCTGAGGGGAATGACGATGTGATTCTCTGTGAGAGGGGTGTCCGAAGTTTCACAAGGCACACCAGGAATCTTCTAGATCTGGCTGCAATTCCGGTAGTGAAGTCGCTTTCTCACCTTCCCATCATAGCCGATCCTAGTCATGCAACGGGCTTGCGCTCAAAAGTCATCCCTCTGGGTCGTGCTGCAGTTGCTGCAGGCGCGGATGGCCTGATGGTTGAGGTTCATCCGGACCCACCCAATGCAATGTCCGACGGAGCCCAGTCTCTTTACCCGGGGCAGTTCGGAGAGCTAATGGAACAGATTGAGGCAATAGCTCATGCCATTAGCCGCGGAGTGACAGCTCCACTTGGAGTGGTTTCTGCTGGCTAGGTAGAGTTAATAGCAGTTAGGCCGCTTAGATTTACCCCGGGGCTCACAGTTGTAGCGGTGCGTTGACCTGCCTATGGGGCCCAGGTAGCTTCTCCAAGTGCCCCAGGTCCGCAGGGCGAGAGCCCACCGAACTCCGCCAGGACCCCGCAGGTAGCAACGGTAAGTGCGGTGATTGTCGCTGCGGGTAGCCTGGGGCACCTGGCAATAACAATTTACCTCATATGGGTAGCACAAAACGTTGAGCCACAAAGCTTTAGCGCGTAAGCATAGGCCACGTGCCTTCTCCGAGGTAGCAACACAAGAACACGTCTCGGAGACATTGCGGCGCGCCGTCGCGAACAACCGAGTTGGGCATGCATACCTGTTTTGTGGCCCACGTGGAGTCGGGAAGACCACGCTTGCCCGAGTTTTGGCTATGGCCCTCAATTGTCCAGATCGGACAGATGAAGGAGAGCCCTGCGGCGAGTGCGAATCTTGCACACGTATCTGGGGTGGCCATACGGCACTCGACGTAGTGGAAATCGATGCAGCGTCCAACCGGGGGGTTGATGATGCACGGGATCTTAGAGAACGAGCGATGTATGCACCTTCAGCGGAGGGCCGCACAAAGGTCTATATAGTTGATGAGGCTCATATGCTGACCCGTGAGGCTTGGAATGCTTTACTGAAGATCCTTGAAGAACCACCTCCCCGGGTGATCTTTGTTTTCGCCACTACAGAACCACAGAAAATTCAACAGGCCGCGGCCCCGATTCTTTCGCGCTGCCAGCGCTTTGATTTCCGACGTATTGGGGTCCCAGACATCGTCGCACGTCTGTCCACCGTTCTTGAGCAAGAGGGTGCGAGTTCCCCCGAAGACGCGCTCCGTGTGATTGCTAGAAAAGCAGATGGAGGGATGAGAGATGCTCTCTCACTTCTTGATCAGGTGATTTCCCTTACAGGTGGTGAGGTTGATCTAGACTCCGTAAGGCGAGTGCTCGGCTTGGTCGAAGATGAGCGTTATATAGACCTAGTCGACGTGTTACGGAACGGTCCGCACGAGGCTGTCTTTGGACTTGTTCAGCATCTTGTGGATGAAGGGTACGATCTAGTTGAGTTCTACCACGGACTTTTGGATGTTCTGAGGACGATGCTGCGGCTGAGACTGTCACCTGAGGCTGACGTCGACGTGCAAGATGACGTTCGAGCTCAGCTTGCAGATCGAGCCGAAGCTTTTGCTCCGGGTGACTTAGTGCGCATGCTTTCGGCCGCCGTAGATCTGGAGACTCAGGGCTCGCTTCGTCGGAGCTCGAATCCTCGGTTGCCGATTGAGATGCTCCTGCTTCGAATGAGTTTCTTGGACAAGACAGTCGGATTGGAAGAGCTGATTACCGCATTAGGTGGCGAGTCAAAAACGAACGATGGAGAGGGCTCGGGTGGTACTGCGGACCCTAAGGGTGAAGGGGCCGCAGCCGCTGCACCGGAAGAGGAGCAGGCGAAAGCGCTTAGGTCGTCATCAGTTGCGGAAGAAGACGCGGTAGCTGGTCAGGATCAACTCTCGGTGACAGAGTTGATTACTCCCTCAGATGACATTTGTGAAGCTTGGGCACGTTGGGTCGTTTCGGGTCGTGGAGTTCCGAGCGGACTTGGCCCCTTCCTGCAGTCGGCTTCGGTTTCGGAGGAGTCTGATGGGGGGTTGTTGATTACTCCGCTGCCGGGCCCTGCTATGGAACGTCTGGGAAGGTCGGCGGTGATTGAGGCGATCTGTGAGGGGATGACCCCGTTTTTGGGCCGGATGCCGATTCTTCGAGTAGCATTACCTGAGGATGACCGAGGGGGAGGCGGACGCATAACGAGGGAAGAGGTGCATGCGGACACATTGAAGGCTCTTTACCGTCAGGAACCGCGGTTGGAGCGAGCGGTAAAAGAACTCGATTTGGAACTCATGGAGTAGGGCGAATGACAGATTTTTCTCAGCTCATGAAACTAGGACAGCAGCTTCAAGGAAGGATGACGGAGCTGAAGGAGAATCTTGAGTCAAAGTCGATTTCGGCGTCGTCCGGTGGCGGCATGGTGACCGTTGAAGTAGACGGCAAGGGACAGATCCAAAAGGTCCAAATTGATCCGACGTGCGTGGATTCTCGGGATGTAGAGATGCTTGAGGATCTGGTACTGGCGGCAATCAGCGAAGCACAGAATAAGGCACAGAGTTCTTACGAACAGGAGATGCGGAAGGTTACCGGTGGCTTTCCGATGAACATCCCGGGCCTACCCAAGCTTTTCTGATAGAGGGCCACGACATGTCGGCGATCGATCGGCTGACGGATGAGTTTTCCCGACTTCCAGGAATCGGCTCAAAAACGGCTCTGCGCTTAGTTCACCATCTAATGAAGGGATCAAGAGATGAAACAAAGCGTCTAGCCGGAGCCCTCGTTGACCTGGCTGACAAGGTGCGGTCTTGTGATGTATGCGGAAATTTTTCGGAGCACGAAAAATGTGAGATTTGTGTGAGCACTCGGCGCGATGTGGCGCTGCTCTGTGTCGTTGAAGAGGCGTATGAAGTGAGTGCGATCGAACGGACGGGACAGTTCCGAGGACTGTTTCATGTTTTGGGAGGTCGGCTTTCACCCTTGGACGGTATTGGCCCAGATGAACTCAACGTCGAATCCTTATTAAGGAGAATTCACGATTCCGAGGGTGGCATCTGTGAGGTCATCATTGCGACGAACGCCAGTGTGGAGGGGGAGGCCACCTCTGTGTTCTTAGAGCAAGAGATTCGGCCGTTGGGACCTCGTGTTACTCGTCTCGCTCGCGGGATTCCAGTGGGCAGCGATCTGGAATACGTTGATGGGACGACAATCGCGCAGGCTTTGGCTGGCCGCAGGGAAATGTGAAGATGAAGAAAAGTGTGAAGACTGCTGGACTGACTGTGCTCGCAGCGGCAGCTATAGGAGCGATTGCAGCGGTGGTCATCAGGGACCAGATTATACGTCACAAGCGCGATCTCTTCTCTCCTCGGACCCTAAGGCGGCTAGCGGCACTTGGCCATATCAGTCAGGAACGAGCCTCGGTGGATCTGATCCGACTTCTTCTTGACTTTATCTCATGGGAGCCGCGGCGGATGCTGCGAGATCGAGCTCAGGTGATATTAGACCGGATGCTAGACGAAGCGGAGGGTCTTACGATTGACCCTAAAGCCACCTCGGCCTGAACATAGGAAAGGTCATCTCCTGCTCACGTGAGTGATGTGCTGACAGAAGGCCGGAAACCCATATGAGCCATCGAGTGTTGAACCTTCCGAACCTTATCACGGTCAGTCGGATTGCACTGTGTCCCGTCCTGTTCTGGCTAGTGATGTCGAGCGATACGAGTTTGCGTTTCGCAGGATTCGCACTCTTTACTCTGGCCGGGCTCTCTGACATCCTCGATGGATATATAGCTCGGCGTGACGACTTGGTGACCGACCTAGGTAAACTTCTCGACCCGATCGCCGATAAGCTGCTACTTATGGTGACGTTGATACCGATATACCTGATTTCACATCGAGGTGGCCCTCTCGATGGATTACCATGGATAGGCCCGCTTCCTCTATGGGTACTCTTTGTGATTTTTGGTCGTGAGTTGTTCATAACGATCTTTAGAGCGTATGCCGCACGGCAAGGAGTTGTGATCGCGGCAGGTTGGTCTGGTAAGCGTAAGGCGATGTTTCAGATGTTCTTTACGGGTGCTGTGCTGCTCTGGTATCCACTCGTTGATGTCGGCCTTGAGAAGGGTTGGGAAAACTGGCTGTGGGATTTGGGTTGGATGGGTCTACAGGCCTGGGTGCCGGTTATGCTAGGCTTCGCGCTTCTTCTAACTGTCTACTCACTGATCGACTACCTCTGGTCTTACCGGGTCGTGGTCGGGATCAGAGACTGACGTGTCGCAGGGCGCAGCTAGCGCCGCCGTGGTATCGGTAGGCAACGAGCTCCTTTTTGGCGAAACGCTAGACACTAATGCTGCGTGGCTTGGCCGTAAGCTCGCCACTCTAGGTATTTCTGTGGTGCGTGGATATACCGTCGGGGACGTAGCTGAAGATGTCGGTTGGGCGGTGAGAGAAGCTATTCAGGTAGCCGACCTGGTCCTCGTCACAGGAGGGCTTGGCCCGACCCCAGACGATCTCACAAAAGTTGCAGTCGCGGACGTTCTGGGGAGGGATCTGGTTGTTGATGATCGAGTCCGAGAGTCTTTGCAGGAGCGCTATAGGGAACAGGGGATGGAGGATGTGCCGCCTGCCGCCTACGATCAGGCATATGTGCTTGCAGGTTCTGATCCGCTCCACAACGCCGAGGGCACCGCACCGGGGATATTTCTGCGCAGTGATGAAACGATGATAGTTCTACTTCCGGGTGTACCCCGGGAGCTTGAGGACATTGTTAGTGGCTCACTTTTACCTCATCTAGAGAGGCTGCAGAGGAATGCTTCCGATAGAGTTTGGCATCATGTGATCCATACGACAGGTATTGCCGAGTCTCGTCTTACCGCGCTGGTGGAAGAACGGCTGGCAGATGTACCAGATGAGGAACGCCTTGGGGTCAGGCTCGCATATCTCCCGGACTTGCGTGGCGTAGATCTAAGGTTCACTGCTGCTGGACCATCGAGAGACGATGCTTTCGCTCGGATTTCACCTCTGATGCAATCGATCGAGGATGTGGTCAAGCCATATCGGTTCGAGTCGGATTCGGGTGACCTCGCAGAGGCTGTGAATCAGATTCTCCGTGAGCATGGGATGACCATAGCCATAGCTGAGAGTTGCACTGGTGGGTTGATTGCCAAACAGGTAACGGGTATAGAAGGGGCATCAGATGTTTTCTCAGGTGGGATCGTTGCCTACTCGAACGAGTCGAAGATCGATCTCTTGGGTGTTAGCTCAGCAGACCTCGCGGAGCACGGTGCTGTGTCTGAAACGGTTGCAACCCAACTTGCCTTAGGAGTAGCGGACCTAATGAATTCCGACATAGGTATCGGCGTGACTGGAGTAGCCGGACCAAGTGGTGGAACTGAAGAAAAACCGGTGGGAACGGTCTGGATAGCGACCTCATTAGGAGATGAAGTCGCGGCGACAATGTGTCGGTATTCCGGTGGTAGGGCAGCGGTACGTGCGAAAGCTGGGCAGGCGGCACTCGCTGCGGTGTATCGCCGCCTAGTGGATGCAACCGCATAATGACTAGCTGGCTAAACCCTGTTGTATCTTCCTAGGAGTTGAACCCGCGACCCAATGGTCAGAGAATGACGGACGCGCAAGTCGAAAAAGGACAGGTAGGGCGGGAGCAACCCGCTGAAGAGTCTCAGAATGTCACCCCGGATATTCCCGAGAGCGACGATGATGTCAATGATACGGAGCCGCACGTAGATGCAGCGGAATCAACCGAACTGGTGGCACTAAGAGAGGAATTCGATTCCCTCAACGATCGCCACCTCCGGTTGGTGGCCGAGTTTAACAACTTCCGTCGTCGCTCAGAGCAAGAGAGACGGAATGTGTGGTCGAAGGCTCAGGCGGATCTCGTTGAGAAATTCCTAGAAGTGTTGGATGATCTGCAGCGTATAGCGGAACTAGATCTTTCGAACGCGACGGTCGATACGATTATGGAGGGTGTTGATCTTGTAGAGAGGAAGTTCGCTCGAACGCTCGAAGAATCTGGAATCGAAGTGATCGACCCTGTCGGAGACGAGTTCGACCCTGAACGCATGGAAGCTATGATGAGGGTGCCGAGTGATTCTCAACAACAGGTGGGTACAGTCGCTCAGGTCCTTCAAAAGGGATATTCGCTAAAAGATGTTTTGGTCAGGCCAGCTCGCGTAAGCGTGTTCACGCAAGGCTGACAAGGGAAATGGCTGCGGCGGGAAAGGCAAAAGACTTCTACAAGGTTCTAGGCGTTTCGGAGAAAGCGAACGGAGACCAGATAAAGAAGTCCTATCGTAAGTTGGCCAAGAAGTATCATCCTGACGCGAATAGGGGTGATGCTAGGGCAGCTGATCGCTTTAAGGAGGTCGGCGAAGCGTATTCCGTGTTAAGCGACGCCCAGAAGAGAAATCAATACGATCAGATGAGAAAGTTGGGATCCTTTGGGTTTGACCCACGTGCTGGAGGCCCAGTGCGCTCGCCTGGGGCAGGGGGAATGGGCTCTACTTTCTCGTTCGAAGATTTCCAGGGTGGATTCGGCAACGTGTCAGATCTTTTCTCATCTCTTTTTGATCTGGGGAAGAAGGGTCCGAGCGGATCTTCAAGACCGGGCCAAAGTGGCAGGAACCCCAGATCCCAAAGGCGGAAGGGAGCGCACGTCGAATACGTTGTCGAGATTTCGTTCGTGACTGCCGCTAGGGGCGGAAAGATTGCTCTAGATATCCCGATCAGTGAAGACTGTGCGACTTGCGCGGGTGATGGTGCAAAGCTGGGTACTGAAGCTAAACACTGCGGGGAATGCAGTGGATCAGGTACCATATCTTTCGGTCAAGGTGGATTCGCTGTAAAACGTCCCTGTCCGGCTTGCTTCGGTCGCGGCATCCTTCCGGAAACACCCTGTGCTTCCTGCTCTGGACGTGGAACGGTCCGTCAGCAGCGTAAGATGTCACTCAACGTGCGTTCAGGTGTCGATACAGGCTCAAAGGTCCGCCTGTCAGGCAAGGGTGAGCGGGGACGTGCAGGCGGACCGCCTGGGGACCTGATCATTACCTACAACGTAAAGCCTCACAATTTCTTCAAGCGCGACGGCCTAGATGTTCATGTGAGTGTCCCAGTCAACATCGTACAGGCGACACTGGGCTCGAAGATTAGTGTGAAAACGATCTCTGGAGCGCGGGTCGTTCTCGTGATTCCTGAGGGGACTCAATCAGGCACAAAATTCCGAGTTCGAAAGCAGGGAATTGAAAAAGGGGATCGGATGGGTGATCAATATGTTGAGATCGTTGTCACTGTGCCCGATAAGCTGTCTGAGGAAGATCGCAAGGCGATGCAGGAGTTCGGAGATGCAAGTGGTCTGAAGCACTGACTGAAAGAGATGAGATCGAAAGTTTGAACCAAGTAGATAACCAGAAACGAAGTCATCACTTTCCGTTATGGCTGGGGATCAAACTATCCGCCCACCACCTATTATTTGCTCTTCGCAGAAGACAACAGCGGATTGTCCCGGGGTGATAGCCGGTTGAGCTGCGCCTAAGGAGAGCGTCAAATCCTCTTGTATGTCAATGACCGTGGCGGTCACCGCCGGTGCTCTATACCTAAGTTGCACTTTGACTTCAGCGTCTGCCTGAGGTGGTGTAGTCAGCCAGTTTAGTTCTCTGACGGTGACTTGAGTCCCGAACAATTCATCTCGGGTGCCCACGACGACTTCTCGAGTGTCTGGGCGGATGCCGAGTACGAACATTGGCTCGGAGAACCCTCCCCCTAGCCCGCGCCTCTGGCCTATCGTAAATCCTGCGAAACCGGAGTGGTGTCCCACAATTTCGCCAGTCGATCTTACGATCTCTCCGGGTTCAAGAGCCGGATGGACATCGCCTAGCTTTTTTCGGAGCAAGTCCCGGTAGTCTCCCGTAGGAACAAAACAAATTTCCTGAGACTCGGGCTTGTCAGCAGTGCTTAAATCAAGCTGACGTGCTTGCTCTCTCACCTGATCTTTTGTCAGCTTTCCTAAGGGGAAAAGGAGCCAAGGTAGGATCTCGTTTGGAAGCCCCCATAGGAAGTATGATTGGTCCTTATCCTCATCTAGGCCTCGTAACAGAATTGTCTCGTTCGGACTATGCGAGACTCGCACGTAATGCCCTGTAGCGATCCGGTCGCAACCGAGAGCTTTTCCTCGTGAAAGAAGATCTCGGAATTTAGTGTTCGAGTTACAGCGCACGCAGGGATTTGGGGTCCGGCCATGAGCGTACTCAGAGACAAAATCGTCTATAACGTCCCGTGTGAAATCTTCCTCAACGTCAAAGACATAGTGGGGAATACCCAGAGCGGATGCGACCCGCTTGGCATCCATGATTCCGTCTAAGCCGCAGCAAGTCTTACCGTGAGCCGGGATATCGGAATAGCAGAAGGTCTTCATCGTTACGCCCACGACCTCGTGGCCGTCCTCGACTAGCATTGCGGCTGCTACTGAGGAATCTACACCACCTGACATTGCAACTAGAACACGACTCATGATACTTCCTCTATTCGGCTGTTAGAGCGCTTAACCTAGACCAGACCGTAGTCACTGCTTTCGCTCCCGAGTCGACTTCATCCTCCGTCGTATCACGGCCTACCGAAAGACGGATCGTGGACAACGAGTCCTCGGGACCGTAAAGAGCTGTGATCACGTGACTGCCCTTGTTCGCCCCACTGTGACATGCGGAGCCGCCGGAGGCGGCTACGCCCTCCAGATCAAGAGCCGTTAAAAATACTCCCGTGTCCCCGATATCGGGGATCCCCACGCTTAGCACGTGGGGCACACGCGGCGCGGCTCCGCAGTTGATCCTTAGCCCTGGAATATTGCGTAGGAGTCGGGCCTGGAGGCGATCTCTCATCATCTCCATATGGGCTGAGGCTGAATCCAGATCTGAGACTGCTAGATGCACAGCCTCAGCGAGACCAACGGCGCCGGCTACATCTTCTGTTCCCGGCCGCAAGGACCGTTCTTGACCTCCACCGAAGATCAGAGGTTCGACCTGGATACCGTTCCGGATGTAGAGAACGCCGCACCCGCGCGGGCCACCGAGCTTGTGTCCGGTAGCTGTTAGAAGGTCTATGCCGAGTTCGGAGACGTTGACCGGAACTTTGCCGACAGCCTGAGATGCATCGGTGTGCACTACTACGTTGGACGGTTCCCCCCATTCGCAAACCTCTGAGAGCGGCAGTAGCAGACCCGTCTCGTTGTTTGCCCACATGAATGACACTAGGCAGGGTAGTTTGCTCGGGTTCGCGGTATTGAGCTCCCCCTCAATCGTGCCGGCGGGTGTTACTGGAATCGTCCGCAACTCGGCTTCACCTCGATTTTCAAGCCATTGTGCAGGCTCGATAACAGCGCTGTGCTCGATTGCAGACACTAGAATGCGTGGCTTCGAGTTAGGAAAGGCAAAGGCTAGGGACCTAACTCCTCCGATCACTCCCAGATTGTCTGATTCTGTGCCACCGCGAACGAAGATGATTTCGGACGGACTTGCGCCAATGGCCGAGGCTAGCTTAGCACGAGCGTTTTCGAGTGCTGCTGATGTATCTTGGCCCCACTGATGGCTGCTAGACGGGTTTCCGAAGCGATGCCAAAGATATGGCTCCATCGCTGCAATGACTTCGGCACGGATTGGAGTCGTTGCGGCGTGGTCAAGGTATGCCGTAGACATGTTCGAATGAGGTTGATTGCTTGGGTTAGGGCGCCCAGTAAGTTAACTGGGCTAACGCGAGCAACACTACGTAACCTAAATGCTGAGAATTTCTCCACCATTTCCTTTTGGACAGCCTAGAACTTTTAGGGCGACATTGCACGGGACCGTATTCTCAGGGCGTGATGATCACATCGAACAGTTGCAAGATGGAGACGTCCTGAGACTGATTCCGGACCCACCGGTTCAGGAGGCTCCTGAGGTTTGGGTTCATATGGAAACTGGTGAGCCGATTGGTCATCTTCCCCCGGATGTGTGTTGGTGGCTGTGGCCATGGATGGCGGCGGGAGGGGTGGCAACCGGAGTGTTGTTGCGCGTCCGAGGAAGGGAGGTCCCTTCGTGGCGAAGACTTCTTCTGGAAGTTTCCTGTGCGACCAGTTGGGGATCAGAACGTGGAAACGCCCAAATCTGATAGTTCGTCTACCTCAAAGGTCTCATCAGTGCGGTAGGGTTCTCCGTACGGGGTGCGTATCAAAGAGCCATAGTGAGCCGTTTTAGCCCGTATTTGCGCTATAAGATCACGATTGCCTCCAGGAAACACTTCTCCGGCTTGTGTAGCTTGATCGAACTGAGACACGTACTCGGAGATGGCGTCAAGCTTGAGGTTCATTTGCTCAGTAATGTCGATTACGAAGTCTGGAGGTGAGGCGTCTTCCCGAAAGGCAGTTGCATAAACGAGCTTGTGTGGGCGGTGAGGTTCACCTGGGATGTTTAGCTTTCGTAAGCCTGAGAGAAAGCAGGCATCTCGAACTAGTTCTGAGGCGACGCGGTGATCTCGATGGCGTCCAAATTTCCAATGGGTGATCACCACACGGGGTCGAAGTCTGCGAAGAAATGAGGCGACGCGGAGTCGTGACTCATGGTCGTTCTCTAGAAATGCATCAGGAAGCTCAGCACAGACACGGACCGCAAGCCCCATTGCCGTACCCGCGGCGGTGGCTTCACGAGCTCGGATGCCTGCTGAGCCTGAACTACCCATTTCACCGGCAGTAAGATCAACGACTCCGACACGTTTACCCCTAGAAGCACTCTTGATAAGAGTGCCTCCGCAAAGCAACTCTGCATCATCCGGGTGTGCCATGACCGCCAGCAAGTCGAGTGGCGGGTCTAATTCATTCATTAGCTATTCAAATCTGAGGGCAGCGACCGGTGCAAGTCGGCTGGCTCGGTATGCTGGGAGAAGTCCAAACAGCATGCCCGTGATGGCGGCGGTGCCCAGGGACACAGTGATTGCCCATGCGGGGATTTCTGCAGGAAGGGGAGTAAAGTTAGCGACCGCTTGAGACATTCCCCATCCGATCAGCAGGCCGACGGCTGCTCCCGCGCAGGTCAGCAGTGACGCTTCTAGCAGGAACTGCCATAGGATCTCTCGCCTGGTGGCACCGACTGCTTTCCGGACCCCTATCTCCCGAGTTCTTTCAGTAACCGAGATCAACATGATCCCGATCACACCTACGCCTCCGACGAGTAGGCCAGCGGATGCTAGAAGTAGGATTACCAGAAAGAAAACTCCTGTGAGCTGATTAAAGAGGTCGGCGATCTGCTGCGTTGATAAAAGAGCGAAGTTATTCTCTTCCCTCGGCCCTAGGCCGCGTATTCCTCGCATGGTGGCAATCACATCGTCTTTTACCCGCTCGACTGGAATCCCTTGTTCTGGCACAACCGCAACCTGTGCCAAGAACGTTCCTTGTCGGAGCCGTCGGACTGATGCCGTCCATGGAAGGATGGCCCAGTTTTGAAACGCCGTGCTGAAGATGTTTTCTGCCGGCTCATAAACCCCAATTACTGTGAACGGCTCTTGGGTGCCGCCTCGCCCGTTCCGGTTCGTTATTCGAACCCGTCTTCCGATCGGATCCCTTTGTCCGAATAGCTGTTCAGCGAGGCCTGTGCTTATGATGACTACGGCTCTGTTTTGCTGGAGCTCACCGGTTGTGAAGTCTCGACCGACAGTGAAATCACCTGGCTGGTAAGCCGCCCATCCTGCTGACGTACCGGTTGCCGTGACATTGTCCATGCGCTCACCTTCGAACTCAATATCTACCTGAAACGCTCCCAAATCGAATAGCGCATCGGAGACAGATGGCAGTGCTTCGATCCTTCGGGCCTCCTCTGGCTCGATCTCTGGCTTTCCCCACCATGGGGGGCGTTGCCCGTCGTTTTCTATGGAGATAGCGGTGAAGTCGAACCGCATAACGACAAAATTGTCCGGGCCCGCCGATTCAAACGCTTCCATGACCGTAGAGCGAAGTCCAGTCATGAGTGCCCCTATGGCTACTACTACTGAAACCCCGACGGCGACACCGAGGACCGTTAGGATCGATCGGAGCAGGTTTGCCCGCATAGCATCCCTCGCTATACGAAAACCTTCAGTGAGAGCCGAAAGACCGCTGGCTCCACGATCTAGCCTTTTTACTAGATCATTGTCTGATGAGCGGTTTCTGCTCATTCGTACCTCAGGGCGTCGACAGGGTCTAGTTTCGAGGCCTGAGACGCTGGGTAAACACCTGCGATTATTCCGACTGTGAGTCCGAGAGCTACTCCCAACGCGATCCAACGAGGAGCGACCGCTGCAGGGATAGGCGATACTGCTGCTAGTATTTGGGCGATCGTCAGCCCGAAACCGACGCCTAGCGCCCCTCCGATCGTGCAAAGGGTGGCTGACTCAATTAGGACCTGGGTTAGGATATCTCGGCGCCTTGCTCCTAGGGCTTTGCGAACGCCGATCTCTCGAGTCCGCTCCATGACGGATACGAGCATGATGTTCATGATCACGATCCCACCGACGACTAAGGCAATTGATACTAGCATCGGCAGGGCTGTGAAGAGCATTCGTGATATGTTGTCCCAGAAACTGATTGCCTCGTCGGCTGTTTCTAGAGAGAAATCGGGTTCTTCTGTGGGCCGAAGCCTATGCCGGACCCGCATAATCCCCTCTGTCTGGAGCTGGATGTCTCGGAGTTCGTCGGGGTTGAGGGCCTGAATGACGATGTTGTCAACGTAGCCGCGCGGTGCCGTAATAGACCGAATCTGCGAACGCGCGGGAGCGATTACGAGGTTGTCCTGCGACTCTCCGAAAAGAGATCCTCTTTCCTCAAGTACCCCGATTACCCGGTAGGGAAAACCCCTAATACGGACGGAGCGTCCCACTGGCTCGAGTCCCTCAAAAACTTTTTCCGCTGTCTCCGAACCTATGACCAGGACTGGTGAGCCAGACTTGTCCTCTTGCGCTGTGAATACACGCCCTTCGGTGATATCAAGGTCCCGGATCTCGAAAATCTCCGGTGTCGCTCCGACGACCTGCACGCCACTCGCCGTCCGGCCGTTGTCACCCACAATGGATGAGCCCGTTCTGCTCTCTACCCCTACCTGCACAGGTGAGATGATTTGTTCCCTTAGAGCATCTGCGTCAGCAAAGGTGAGCCGAGGTCTTCTCTGCTGCTCACGACGTGCTTCCCGGCCCTGGTTGATGCTCACGGAAGGCGAGCGTCGAAGCGTGACCGTGTTAACTCCGAAGAGCTGAGCGGTTAAGTCTTCTCGAATGTATCGATCCAGCCCTTCAACGACGGTGACAACCACGATTAAGAACATCACGCCCAGAATGACCCCTAACAGGCTGAAGAACGATTTCAGCTTTTGCGTTACGAGTTGCTGAAACGCGAGGGCTACGCCTTCCCAAATGTTCACTAGTTTCTAGCGCTCCACGCCTGCTCTCACGCCGTTTCCGGTGATCACTAGAATCTGATCCTTATGCCACCTTGGGACCCGCTTCCGTTTTTCTGACCTTCTTCGCCTTCTTCAACAATCACTGAAATCGCATCGCCGTCGCGTAATTCTCGGATGCGCTGGTATGGCCCTGAGACAACTACGTCGCCAGTGGAAAGCCCAGACAAGACCTCAAAATATTCCTGACCAGCGATACCAGCTTGGACACGCTGGAAATACACTAAGCCGTCCTTCACAAGGAAGACCCCTTCAACGTCGTTATCGTCTGATCCCGACTGGCTAACTGAATCGCTTACCTCGGCGGCGTCACGCACCGTGAGTGCTATAATCGGCACGCTGACGGCGTCGGCTCGAGACTCGACAATGATGTCGGCCGTCGCCGAGAGGTCGGGCCGGAGCGGGACGTCCGTTTCGTCGAGCGTTAGTACAACCTCGAAATCGATTGCCGCTTGCTGGTTTCCTTGTTGTTGGCTTGGGGGCGTGATGGCCGAATTACCGATTTCCGTTACCTGACCCGAGAATTCTTGATCTGGAAAAGCGTCGATACGAATCGAGGCTCGGTCACCCAATGAAATCATGGATACCTCGGTCTCATCCACTTGCACCACGACTTCTATGAGCGAAAGGTCTGAGATTGTGAGAACGAGTGATCCCGGATTGTTCATTGTCCCGATAATAACGGTCTCGCCTTCCTCGACGTTGAGCCTCGTGACTTTTCCTGGCATGGGGGCGCTGAAGATGGTTTTCGAGAGACGATCCTCTGCCTCGTCGACTCCGGCTTGCGCCTGAGAAACACCATACCGAGCGGCCTCAAGGAGTTGTGTTTGAACCTCGACTCTGGTTCGTGCGTCGTCTAACTGTTGACGACTCACCAAGATTGAGTCTCTGGCTCTAAGTTGGACAAGGCGATCCTGATCCCGCGTAGCTTGAGTTAAATTGGCCCGTTGCTGGCCTTCTTGAGCTTGAGACTGTGCCAGCTGGGCCTCGGCTCTTGAGAAGGCTGCTTGGTATTGATCGGGCTCCAAGCGCAAAAGCGTTTGGCCAGCCACGACATCATCTCCCTCGTCGATGAGGAGTTGGGAAACGCGAGCGGAAACATCGGATGAGATGTCGACTGTGCGTCGGGCTCGGATATTGCCGCTGGCTGTCACTAACTGGACTAGATCGCGTGTTTCGATCATTTCGGTTCGAACTTCTATCCCGCTTTGTCGCCCACGTGTAACAGCGAGCGCGGTAGCCGAGCCAAGGACTATTGTTATGACAAAGCCGATGATGAGCTTAGAACGTTTCTCCATTGTCCGCTTCAGTTCTGAGAGCGTAGGGAGGCACCGACCAGCGCCTCGAGATTTGTTACTGTGTCGTGGTAAGTGAAGATCGACATTGTTCGATCCGCGTCAGCCTGCGCGAACAGTGTTTGTGCGTTGACTAATTCGACGAATGTTGTCGCACCCAGTCGGTACCGTTCCCGAGCCAAATTAAGCTGTTGCTGAGCCAATTCCCGGTTTCGTTCTTCTAGGCGAGCGCTCTGATACGCGGTACGGACGTTCTCCAGACCGATCGCGAGGTCGGCTTGCACTTGCAGTTCTTGCTCACGTATCTGCTGGGAGAGGTCTTCCCGCTGGAGCCGCGCGGCTTCAATGTTCCTCTGTCGACTCAGGCCAGAAAAGATCGGTACGCTGACTGTCATCCGGAAGCTCGGTGGTGACCCTACGAAACTGAAAGGAAACTGATCGTTCGCCGATATGATCGCGTTACGATCGGCTTCCGTGAATGCAATTTGACCACAGTCCCTCGGTGGTAGTGGATTAGCGAGTCGGGAATAAAGTTCGTTGTTAAACGAGCAGTTGGAAAAAGCAGACTGGACTTGAGCTTCCTGTTGAGCGATTTGAAATGCGGTGCTACTGGCTTCTCGGGTGAAAGCGCTCCACCCTGTTGAAAGGTTTAGGCTGGGCATGTACTGCGACCAGGCTGAGCTCACTCCGATGCTGGAAGCTTCCCATGAATACCTTCGTCTTTGCAGTTCCGGGTTTCCACCCACCGCCATTGCGGATAACTGAGCTAGGTCCCACGTAGGCTCCGTTAATTCGAACTCTGTGGTGGTTTCGAAGTCTTGGTCAACGGGTTGTCCGAGAAGTTGCAGCAGTCTCATTCGGGACGTATTTGCCCGATTTTGGGTCTGAAGAACAACAACCTCTGAGCGTCCGACTTGGACGTCGGCCTGAGCTACATCGATGGGTGTGACCTGGCCAACCTCAAGCTGCCCCTGTGCCAAGCGAAGATTGAACCGGGAGTTCTCGAGCTGCTGCCCCGCTACTCGAACCGCATCCTCTTGACGCAGGAGCTCTAGATACGCCGCGGTGACCTGCTGTAATAGGTTTGACTCGGCCACCCCAATACCCGCTATAGTCGAACGGCGGTCAGCTTTCGTCTGTTTTGGCCCTAGTATTGTTGCCCAATTCAATGAGTAATTGAGGCCGAGTGAATAGCTAGAACCGTAATAGGACGGTAGGTCGCTGAACCCTAGATCTCCTAGAGTCAGGCTTCCGGGAAGCTGCGTCTCACCTGAGCCCTGCCAATTCAGTCCACCCGCAGCGCTCGCGCTTGGTAGCAACTGACCCCATGCTTGCCGGACGTTCCAATCGGCTAGTGCTTCATCATTTCGGGTTTGCAAAAAACCTGGATTGCTCGATCTTGCGATCTCAATGGCTTGGCCGAGTGAGAGACGCGGAGGTATGGTCTCCTGAGCTGAAACCGAGCAAGGTATTAGCACAGCTAACGTGCATGAGATCAGAAGAAAGTTATTTCTCATCTTCTAAGGCCTTATGCGCCAGCAAATTCAGAAAGTTTGGCAGAATGCATCTTTGAGCTCGATCCTTCGCTTCGGGTCTCAAGGGGCGGGTTTCTGTTGTTGTTCTAGAGGGAAGGACACGCTCTGTTCCCCATTTGTTAGGGCAACTGCGATGAGACGCGATGATCACCGTGCTGCTCGTTCCCATTCTAGGCGGTAAAGATAAACTCGGTCCGGAGATTACCCTACTAGGTCGGTTCGTTCGGCGATGTAGCCTAGGCTTGGAATCTCGACCCGAAGAACACGTCCTTGGCGGTCGTACCAGACAGTCTGGTTGACACCCCCGTCTGTTGTGAAAATGACCCGCTTGGCTTGGATTTGATTTCTTCCTAGCCGGATTGTGACTTGGGAAGATTCTCTTGCGGTAATGAGACCTTGGGTACTGGTTCGCGGTTCTAGTGTGTGAACTGTTCTTTCGGAACGTAGGTCGCGGAGGAAGTAATAGTGATGAGCGACTTGGAGCTCGAGAACACGTGTGTCGGTGTGTGCTTGGAATTCTCGGTCCTCGGCCCCTCGGTTGGACCGAATGGTCGCCACGTAACGCCGTTCCGACCGAGCGACTTGAACCTCGACTGCGTCCAAGCCCGTGACCGATACCTGGTATCTCACTGCTATCCCGTCGGGTGGTGCAGCATGTAGAAGTGGGCGCATCTCCTGTCGCCCTTCAGGACGACTGAGCGCAACCGTACCATTAGCGAACAAGGCATCTTGCCGGCCGACCCCGGGACGACGAATCACGAAAGCTTCAGTACCAGACGCGAGCCCGTCGATGCTTACGGCAAATGTGCCTTCGTCAACCACTACTCCTTGAGCGACGAGGTTGGCAGGGCCGAATGCTATCACCGCCACGGTGAGATATGTTTTCATAGGCCGTTCTACCCGAAGAGCGCTCTGCGGGTTCGCCCACCACCTGCCGTCTATCCTTCGATACAGAGTCTGTCGACCTGACCTCGTCCGCTCCATCTTCTCCGACTCCTATGTCAAAAAAGGATCTTTGGGTGCGGTCACTTCGTAGGAAAGTTATTAAGTACGTGCAAAATGCTCGAGCATTCGGAAATCGCATGGCTGAACTGTTCGAGGATGTAGAGGGTTGTTCCGGTCGCGAGGTGAGGGTATGCCGCTAGAGAGACCCAGCATACATGACGGGGTGCGGATTACTACGTGGAGAGCGCCGCCCATAGGATTTCGCGAGAGTATTAGCAGCATATGACATCCGCGAATACCGAAAAGGTTGAAACAAAAGATTTGCCCCGTGTGGTGTCGAAGCTCGGACCGTGGTGCTCGGCAGCTGCCCTGTGGATCTGGGCTGGGACGTCGTGGATCTGGTTCCTTCCGATCTCGGCCGGGTTCTTGCTGATATCACTCCAACCTTTTTCCATCACTGGAAGTCGTTGGCGTTTAGCTGGCCTCTCGACACTAGTAATAGGGATTGTAGTGGGGTTTTCGGCCGAACATCAGATCACTTCAGTCGTCTCTGATTGGGATGAGTATTGGAACCAAAGGGTTGACGAAGTGGGGGTGCTGCTGCGCGAAGAATTGGAGGAGCGGCGGCACAGTCTCGGGACTGAGGTTGTCGAGGAACTCGCCCGTTTGTGGGATGCGGACGCGGTCAACTTAGACGGTGAGTCCATGGTCCAAATGCGGGCTCGCGCACGAAGCTCAGCTCTTGCTCTTTACGACCGTGAAGGTGAGCTAGTCGTGTGGGATGGGACACATCGAGGACGGGTTCCGGAAGCGGTAAAGCGAGGCCAGAGACGAGACCTGTACAGAGACCTACCACTATTCGGCTACCTCTATGTCACGTCGACAGCCTCGGATGGCAGTGTGGCAGTTGCCGCTTACCTCCTTCGAGCTTCACTGCCGGAGGGGTTGGGAGCGGAGATGGGAGATCTGGCTGGCCGTTTCTATGCTGAAACTGGCGAGCGTATTCGGATCACCGAGGATGATCCGGGAGTTGCTGAAGCGGTTTGGGATCTGGCCCTCGACGAAGGTCGGCTTCTCTCCGTGGTGCTTGAGGAGCCTGGCCTAGCCGAACGAATCAATGTGCTAGAGTCGAGGTGGGCGCTCCTTGGTGCAATGTTGGTTGCTCTTTCATGGCTGCTCCTTGCTGTGGGGGGGCCGCTCACAGCGTGGGAGGCTGTCACAGCTTCGGGTGCTGTTCTTGTCGCCGCCGCCGCCCTGCCGGTGGGGTCTGGCACACGTCTGGAACCTGCCTTTTCGGAGCTCTTATATCAGCTTCCCGGTCCGTTGGGACTAAGTGCTGGGCGTCTTGCGCTGCTAGTTCCTGTTTCATTTCTCCTTTGTTCAGTAATTCCGCGCCGCAGGGCCTTTGCGCCATTCTGGTTTGCTGGCTTGATCGTGCTTGGGGCTTTCGCCCCTGTTCTCCTGTGGCTTGGAGAAGGTTTGACACCAGCTTTACTCTCGAGCGGACGCGCAGAATGGATGACGTATCAGGTAGCCGTCTCAGGCATCTTAAGTCTTGTGGCCGGCTTTGCACTCAGTTCCACTCGGGACGGAGGTGGAGGACGTGGCTGGGTGCTCCTGGGGTTAGGAACAGCTTCGGCTCTGATGGGAGTCGCTGGTGCGTGGGGCGCGCTCACCCTCAATCTTCCTGTCTTGTTTTCGGTCTTGTGGGCTATTCCTGCGATCATGATCGCGAGAGGACTGCACGCATGGATTGGATGGCAAAGAGTCGCGGTCACTTGGGGCTGCGCAATTGTGCTCGGATCCTTCGCGGCTATCCCCGTGGTATGGGGGCAGAGTATTGAGGCGCGCCTTCAGGTTGGCGAAGACCGCCTGTCCAGGCTAGGAGGGCTCGAGGACATTGAGGTTGAGGGCCGGCTCCTCGACTTGGCTAGAATAGCTGATTCACTCGATAGTAGCGGTGCTGAGGACGTAACGGTCCTTTATGAGAGCTGGCGCTTGAGTGGGTTGGCAGATCTAGGTCAGCCGCTAAGGTTGCAGATAGAGGAACGGGACGGGGCGCCGGGTGAAGGCTTACGAGTCGGTGCAAGCGATACGGAACCGCAACCGTATCAGGCGCTCTTGGCTCAGGGAAGGAGAGCTGGAGGTGTACGTCTGGTCCACCTTAACCGCCACGATGCGCGGTACATCCTTACAGTAGGGCTCACGGAAGGGCGTATGATTGTGGCCGTGGCCCCTCCATTTCCGATTGAGCCTGGCCGATCGGTTCTGGGACCTCTTCTGAGGGGAGCCGGAGACACTGAGCTTGATCCTTTGTCGGTGATGACGCTACCCAGAGACATGGTTGAAAAGGGAGGGGTGGTCCGCTCACGAAACGAAGATGGATGGAGGGCCGAGGCCCGGATGCAGTTCAGTACCGGACCAGTATTCAGGGCTCGATATTCGATAGAGCTTCCCCAGATTCTGCTTGCTGTTGCTAGGGCCTCCCTTCTTACGGTGTTGAATCTCTTACTATTTCTTTCCTTTTGGTTCGCTGGAAGAGCCCTGCTCGGAGAGGCCGCCCCTGAGAAGATTGAGGTCTCTCGGTTGGTGATCTCTTTTCGCGCCAGAGTCACTCTCGCCCTGTTTGGCTTCTTTACGCTCGCTAATGCCTTATTTGGCACGGTCGCTTTCCGAACGCTCGACGAGGCATCCCGTCGGTCTGCGCAGGTTATTGCTGAGCGCGTTGTTGAGAACGCTGCCGTCTGGTACCAAGCCTTAGGCGGCCAGATGGAAAGGCTTGCCAGCCAGGTTGGAGCAGATTTGCTTGAGTACCGGGGCGGCCAACTACTAGATGGCTCACTGGAGGAAGTTGTTGATCTTGGACTTTATGAGGGCTGGACACCGTATGATGTGCTCCAATCTCTGGATTCAAATGAGGCAACCCGTGAGTTTCGCGAATCGACAGTTGGGGGTTGGGAGTACGTAATGGCTTACCGCCGTCTTCCGGACGACGATATTTTGGCCGTGCAAATCCCATTACAAGCTGGTTCTAGCGCCCTTGGTACCACAGACCTTCTCGAGCTACTTGCCTTTGTCGTTCTGCTCGGTGCAGTTCTTTCACTAGTCTTGGCGATGGTAGCGGGCCGTGCTCTGACGAGGCCTATCCTCGCGTTACAGATTGCATCGGAAAGCGTGGGCTCTGGGGATCTAAGCTTACGCCTGCCGGCGCATAGGAGCGATGAATTCGGTGCCGTATTCCGAGCGTTCAATCGTATGGTTGGCCGAGTCCGCCGTGCTCGTCGTCAACTGGTGAGAACCTCAAGGCGAACCCAGCTGATCATGGATGAATCCGCAGTTGGCATGGTGGCCTTGGATTCGACGGGTCGCGTTACTCTGGTGAATCCCCGAGCTGAGGAGTTGCTAGGTGCGAAGGTTTTGGTTGGAAAAACACTTCCTGAGGACGGTGTGCTTGGGGATCCCTTCGCGGTGTGGCTTGATGATTACCTAGAGGGTGGAGCCGATGAAGCTAACTCGGACTTTCAGGTGCGTGACCGTAGAGTGAGAGTGCGAGCCCGAAGCTTAGGGAGGCTCGGTGCACGACGAGGCGTTGTTATAGCACTCGATGACGTGACGGATGAACTTAGAGCTGAACGTGTTTTGGCTTGGGGTGAGATGGCAAGGCAGGTTGCCCATGAGGTGAAGAATCCACTGACACCCATAAAGCTCAGCGTCCAGCACGTCCGAAGGGCATGGGAGGATGAGCGCCCAGACTTCGAAGAGATCTTGGTGCGTAACGCGGACGCGATGCTAGGGGAGATCGACCGACTAGCGGAAATTGCCCAGTCCTTTTCTCGATTCGGCGCCCCTGGTGCCCCTGACATGCCCCTTACCGCTGTCGCGCTGCAAGACGTGGTGGAAGAGGTGATGGTGCTTTACGGAGGAGCTTCGTCGGGAGTGCGTTTTTCGCAGGAGGTTCCGCACGGACTTCCTCTGGTTGTAGCCCGCAGCGCCGAACTGAAAGAGGTCCTCGGAAATCTTTTAGAGAATGCTCGGGTAGCGGGCGGTGAGGGGACGTCTGTCGTCATTTCGGCTTATCAAGGTGTCATCCCTGGGACGGTCATCCTACAAGTGAACGATAATGGCTCGGGGATTCCGGAAGATGTGTTACCTCGGATCTTCGAACCACAATTCAGCACTCGTTCAAAGGGGGCCGGTCTTGGGTTGGCGATAGTCCAGAGGGTTGTTCGTGCTTGGGGTGGGAGTGTCGAGGTTAAGAGCCAAGTGGGTCGTGGGACGACCGTGACGGTGACCTTGAGGTTGTGGGACTCGAGCCAGGTTGTGGCCCCTGAGTCTGAATCCTAGCCGACGAGATTGAGGTAAGTCGTTCCTCCGGAACTCCGGCTTCTGTATTATGTGCCCCTGCTGGAAGCGTTTGATCATGCGGGAGAACTCAAAGTAGAGGCTTTGAATTGTCCCGCGAGAATGGCGGAAAACCGAAGAAGGAGTGCACCGTTGAATGAGGAGAAGCCAGACTGGTCAAGCGATCTGGGTGACATGCCTCCCGAGGAGTTTCGCGAGTACGCGCATGAGGCCGTTAACTGGGTCGCGGACTTCCTAGCGGAGGTTGATGACTTGCCCGTGTTTCCCTCAACAAAGCCGGGGGAGATCAGGAGGAAAATCCCAGCAGCGCCTCCGTCGGCCCCTGAATCTATGGATGCACTGCTGAATGATTTTCGTTCGGTCATCATCCCGGGGATGAATCATTGGAACCATCCGTCGTTCTTCGGCTATTTCTCGGTTTCAGCGTCGGGTCCAGGTATCATCGGTGAACTCCTTGCGTCAGCACTCAATGTCAATGCCATGGTCTGGAGAAGTGCACCTGCAGCCTCAGAACTGGAGGAGGTGGCTACAGACTGGTTGAGGCAGCTGCTTAATCTCCCCGCTGCCTTCGAGGGAGTGATCAACGACACTGCATCATCTTCGACCATGTACGCTCTGGCCGCAGCGAGGGAGCGTGCGTGGCCAGATGCGCATCAAAATGGACTGTTCGGTATGGCCCCGGGGCGGGTTTACGCATCACAACAGGCCCACTCTTCCATAGAAAAGGGTGTGCTTGCAGTGGGCTTGGGACAGCGAGGGTACCGAACGATCTCAACTGACGATGAATTCGCCATGCGGCCTGATGCTCTCGGTGCGGCGATAGTTGAGGACTTGGATGCTGGTATTAAGCCATGCGCGATTGTAGCGACCCTTGGTACGACGTCTACCGCGGCTCTTGATCCAGTGGCCGAGATCGCAAGTATCGCAGATCATTACGGTATTTGGTTGCACATTGACGCTGCCTACGGCGGGCCTGTTGCAATGCTGCCCGAGTCCCACTCATGGTTCAACGGTTGGGAACGAGCTGACTCTATAGTCGTCAATCCTCACAAGTGGCTGTTTACCCCCATCGACTGTTCGGTTCTTTACTGTCGAAGGCCTGAAATCCTGAAGCGGGCCTTCTCGATTGTCCCGGAGTATCTTCAGTCTTCGGAGGTCTCTGAATCTCGGAGCCTGATGGATTTTGGCATTTCGCTAGGCAGGCGGTTCCGTGCCCTGAAACTGTGGTTCGTAATCCGATATTTTGGTAAGGATGGACTGATAGCCCGTATACGAAACCACTTGAGGATCGCTTCGTTGCTGGGAAAGGCGATTGGTGACGAGGATCAATGGGAGGTAATGGCGCCGGTCGACCTCGGGCTAGTTACGTTCCGAAGTACTCGCGGTGAAACGCCGGAAGAACAAAACCGGATCAATCATGAAATCCTCAACGCAGTAAATGATTCGGGGCGGGCATTTTTGACGCATACGGTCTTGAACGAACTCGTGGTTTTGCGTTTGGCAATCGGCAACATCAAGACTACGGAAGAACACGTAATGAAGACTTGGATCCTCCTAAAAGACATCGCGGAAGGTTTCAGTGAAGGAAGTAGGGCCTCAAGGGGTTCCTAAGCGAGACCGTAA
>DLTN01000115.1:0-1584 GCA_002500925.1 Gemmatimonadales bacterium UBA7835
TGCGTCGCGCTGGAGGGCGGCACTCCCAGTCCGCTGCCTGAAGGGATTTCCTGACATCCGGACACAAGCCCTGCTGAGGCGATCAGCACCGCGCTGAGGTGCCCCGACTTCTTCAAATGATTGAGCACGGTTTTCCCCTCAGCTGAAGTTAGGCGCAGACCGTCAGAGGAGCGTTTCTTGCAGAAGGTCACCGCTGTAACCCACGACCAGCAGATCTCCCGATCTGATAGCTGGAGCTCTTAACTTCCCGGATCTGCCCAGCAGGTGCCCTAGGAGCTCTTCGTCCGATGGACGATCAGATGATAGATCAAAGTGGAGCGACTTCTTCCCTTTAGCGATGTAGAGATCTTTAACCCCAACCAAAAGATCTAGAGCAGCCTCACCTTCAATGGGGTTCTTCCCGGTACTCTGGACCTCTCCATCATCAATCTCATTCTTCTCGAGAAACTCTCGAGTATTATTGCAGCTTGTTCAGCCAGGGCGGTGGTACCGCCATTCTATACTTTGAGCCATGGTAGCGTCTTCCAGTCTAGATCGGGTTTTGTCTGCTTCACGACTTCGTCCTCAGTTCTCGGCCCGGATACCCCGAACGTCTTCTCGTTGTGCCAAGCACCTCTGGTCATAATTCTCCTCCGCCCGGCCGCATAGTCCAGTCAAAACTCCGAGTGTAGAGCCGAACGGAATTGGGAAGCGTAACTACGACTGCTATGCTCTCCATCTCTAGCTGCTCTAGCTGTCCATTTGGCATCAGGTTTCCATCAAGAAAGAGGGTCCCGCACCCACCGTCACCCCCTGTTTCTTGAACCTCAGAAGCCAACCGTCCAAGCTCCTCAGTTGACTCGCCCGTCAGCAGTGAACCCGACTGTGTTCTCAGTGAGGGCATTGTGAATCCTGGGAGCGCATTAATGCATATCTGTCGGCCATGTGACACCATCACGTTCAGTCGCCTTAGAACATCGGTGTTATCCCTAGCTCCGAGCTTAGCCTCCTGCAGAATCGCACCCTGGTGCGCACGGTAACCGAATAGCGCATTGGGATTCTCCCCAAACTCAAGCGTCAAAAAACTCTCAAGCTCTTCATTACGAACTGTCACAGACAGAGGGTCGATGCGGATGGGCTCCGGGCGCATCTCAATGTCGACCGAATATGTCCTTCCTGCCTCAGCTTGGAATAGTGGTGTCTCGTTTTCGAAATACCCAATACGCTGGACATGGATGTAGTACTGCCCTGCCTCGGGAGCGTCGATTGAGTAAAAGCCCGCTGTATCCGAAGCCGAGCGGACAAGCACTTCACGGTCCGCACTAAGAATGAACACTCCTGCCATTGATACAGGCGCCGTATTCTCCGCGTCGAGAAGCTTCCCCTGCACTGTCTGTGCACCAACTTCTAACGCCTGCCAACTCATGTGCCCCACCAAAAGCGCAAGAAAAAGGAAGGCACCCCGCACCATGAGTCGCTGCTTGATCATGTGTAACAAGTACCGCTCTCGATTCACACGACCACCTGTCTCAAACAGATCGACACGCTTGTACAAAAAATTACCTCGCCTCAGTGAGCATTACCTCAACTTATGTTCAGAGCCTA
>DLTN01000115.1:1965-4735 GCA_002500925.1 Gemmatimonadales bacterium UBA7835
ACTCACCTCACTTATCCTCATTTCCTCACCAAAGAGTCCATGCAAAACCGCCGCTCTTTTCTTAAGACATCAGCTCTAGGGGCAGCAGCAGCCCCGGTCCTTCTTGATGGCTGCGCACCGGAAGGTCCAGCGAGCTCAAGGGCAAGTTCCAGTGTTGGTTCCAAGGATCAAATCCGCCCCGTAGCGCTATCAACCTGGAATCATGGCCTGGCCGCAAACGATGTTGCTTGGGAAATCCTCACCGGAGATGGAAGTGCCCTAGATGCGGTAGAAGCAGGCGTCAGGGTCTCGGAAGCTGACCCTGAGGTGACTTCAGTCGGATACGGTGGGCGACCAGATCGCTTCGGCCATGTGACGCTTGATGCCTGCATCATGGACGAGCAAGGACGCTGCGGATCCGTCGCCTTCTTGCAACACATCATGCATCCGATCTCTGTCGCCCGGCAGGTAATGGAAAAAACGCCCCACGTAATGCTTGTGGGACAGGGAGCTTTAGACTTTGCGCTAGCGAATGGTTTTGAGCGAGAGAACCTGCTCCACCCAGATGCAGCAGCCGCATGGGAAAGCTGGAAGGATGAGAACGGAGCTGTGCAGCCAACCATCGACATCGATAATCACGATACCATCGGAATGCTCGCACTCGATCAAGCCGGCAACCTATCGGGCGCATGCACCACAAGCGGAGCTGCTTTCAAGTACCATGGCCGTGTTGGTGATTCGCCAATCATCGGAGCTGGACTCTATGTAGACAACGAAATCGGCGGAGCTACTGCAACCGGCTGGGGCGAAGCAGTAATTAGGGCGGTCGGTTGTTTCCTGGTCGTAGAGCTCATGCGACAGGGACACACGCCGCAAGAGGCCTGCGAACTCGCGGTCGAGCGTGTGATAGAGAAGAATCCTGATTGGCGAAGCATTCAGGTCGGCTTTATCGCACTCAGCAAGAACGGGGATCACGGTGGCTTTTGTATCGCCCCCGGATTCAACTATGCCATACGTACGCCGGATGAGGGTAACCGACTTCTAGACTCAGGGAGCAGGATCTAAATCCAACTCGCTAGAACTAAACCCACTGAAGCCCAGCTAGCGAACCACAAGCAGCCCGTCTGAGTTGCCGACTATCTCATCGCTCCCCTCTAAGGCTATAAGCACTGTTGCGCCTCCCTCTTGGTTCATTGGGTCAGCACCGTCAACGACCAGGTAGCCACCCCTTTCGGCCCCTTCCTCATCGGATACACGCAGAGAAACGGAAGCCCAGTCCCCCTGCACCTGAAGTAACCCGAACTTCACGCTCGAAAAGAGCTCTCTCCCCTCTTCGTCGGTAGCCATCAAAGACCCGGTCGCCGCAGCACTCCGGACATCCTGCTGCGCCTCGAAAGCCAGTTCAAACTGAGTTCCACTAGCATCGCCTGCTAGACTAACGAAACCCTCGAACGATACTGATCTGGGTTCGTCCACCTTCAGTGGCCGGGCTGGGTGCGCGGCGGGGCGCCGAAGCGTTCGGCCCGATCGCATACCCGTCAATGCCCCGTCACGCCATGCGAACGAGCCATTAACCATCACGTGCCCTATCCCGGTTGATGGTACCGAAGGGTCCTCGAACGTTGCGTGATCAATCACGGTCTCCGGGTCAAAGACGACTAGATCTGCTGACATCCCCACCGCTATGAACCCCCTGTCCAGCATGCCCAGGGTGGTTGCCGGGAGACCTGACATTTTTTGCACTGCTTCTTCGAGGGTGAGAACACCCCGGTCACGGGCATAGCGACCCAGTACTCGTGGAAACGTCCCGTAGCCACGTGGATGAGACACGACTCCCAACGCCACCGCGTCACAATCGCAGGACACAGACGTGGAAGGGTATCTGAGAATGCCCTCTAGATCGGACTCCAAGCCAAATCGGAGGATTGAGGTCGGGCTCTCTGTCTCCAAGATCTTAACGACCGCATCACCGCCCGAGGTCGCCCCTAACTCCCGTACCATGGTCGTGAGTTCAACGCCCCTCTCTGGAAGATAGACTCCTTCGGGTCCACCAAATCGAGCAGAAAGCGCGGCGTCGGCTTCTTCTACAATGCGACTCCTGAGATCCGGGGCTGCGAATCGGGCACGGGAAGCTTCGAGACCTCCCTCCTGAGCCCACCCAGGAATAATCAAGGCCGCAAGTGACGTCTGGCCAGCTAGATAAGGGTAGGCATCGGCTGCCACGTAAACGCCACGCTCAACGGCCGCATCCATCATCGCTGTAACTTCCTCAATAGTTCCCTGCTCGTGTCCCTGCACCTTCATGTGAGTGATGATGGGGTTAAGCCCGGTCGCTTCCCCAATCTCAATCGTCTCGCGCATACCAACGATAGAGCTGAAGCCGCTCTCTGGGGTGACCCTATCATGATTCGTAAAGACAGTCCTCCAGGCCGCCGTACCCGAAAGAACAGTTATGACCTCATCAGTAGTCGAGTAATAGGAGGGCTTGTAGTCCAGTCCAGCAGAAATCCCCCAAGCACCCTGCCCAAGTCCCTCGAGTACAAGTGCGTTCATGCGCTCGAGCTGTTGAGGAGTTGGTCTTACGTCTTCAGTACCATTCACCTCAGCCCAGATCGTTCCTAGCGCCACGTTGGTCGCGACGTTAATCGCCAGCCCCCCTGCTTCCAAACCCCGCAACTGTTCGTCGAGATTCAGAGGCCCACCTCCATCTGCGTTGATGACCTCAGTGGTTACGCCCTGACTCAACATATTGCTCGCAGTGGATAGACCCTCATATCGAGCGTGGCTGTGA
>DLTN01000091.1:0-9177 GCA_002500925.1 Gemmatimonadales bacterium UBA7835
CAGTCTCGTGTCCGGACATATACAGTCAAAACGACGACGACTCCACCCTCAATAAGAGCTGTCAGTCGACATCGATCAGTTCGATGTGGAAGATCAACGTTGATCCCGGCGGAATGCCTCCTCTGCGAGAAGAACCATACGCAAGCCCCGGCCTAACGACTAAGCGGCGGATACCACCCCGGCGCATACCAACGATGCCCTGATTCCAGCCCCGAATAACTTCATTGCCGCCAAGCCGAATTGCGTACGGAGTGCTCCCAACATTACCGTCAAAAACCGTTCCGTCGGGTAACCATCCCACATACTCAATCCATACGCGACTCGTGCGCCGAGCGGCGGTCCCTGCTCCCTCGCTAAGATCCTGAATGTAGAGACCAGACGAAGTAAGCTCGAAGTCAGCCAAATCAATACTGAGATCTCGAGCAAAAAATATCTCAGCCGGGTCACTGGGTGGAAGTAGCTGCTGTGGGGAACCTTCCCCACCACTGCAGGAGCAAAGCACCAATACTGATGCTGTGCTCGACACAAGCCCTGATAAACGAACACCCATTCTACCCATGGTGGCAACGAACGTACACCGACCAACCGGCCGAAACAGATCCAAGAGAACAGTTACTCCATATTGTCACTCTGCGTTTTCTGAAGGGACGCGTACACACCTTCACACGAGGCTCAGTGTCTTCAGACTGAGGCCTCCATAGCCTTGAGGCTCTCGACCGTTGACTTCACGTGCTCCGCACTCGTCTCGAGTGCTGAACGCTCGGACTCTTCGAGTTCGACCTCTATGATCCGCTCAAGCCCGTTCGCGCCAAGCATGCATGGGACACCCAAGTACAGATCGTTGAATCCATACTCACCCTGAAGCCACGCGGCACATGGAAGGATCCTCCGTTTGTCCTTAACGATCGCCTCAGCCATCTGGACTGCAGCTGCAGCGGGAGCGTAGTAGGCGCTTCCCGTCTTCAGGTATGACACGATCTCACCACCGCCCTTGCGAGTTCGCTCTACTAGGGCATCGATCCGATCCTGCTCAAGGAACTGAGATAGGGGGATACCGCTGACGGAGGTGTAACTGGCGAGCGGCACCATCGTGTCACCGTGCCCTCCTAGAACGAGGGCCTGAATGTCCTCAATCGAGACATCAAGCTCCAGCGCGATGAAGGATCTGTAACGCGCGGTGTCGAGCACCCCAGCCATACCGATCACCCTCTCACGAGGGAAGCCCGATGCCTCCATTGAAACCTGAGCCATAACATCTAGGGGATTGGTGACCATTATGATGATCGAATCCGGAGCGACCCTGGCAATTTCCCGAGAGACTGAACGGATAACATTAGCGTTCGTCTTCAGCAGGTCATCACGACTCATCCCCGGCTTACGTGCGATACCAGCCGTAACGATGAAAATGTCCGAGTCCACCGAGGACTCATAGTCGCTGGCCCCAAAGACCCGAGAATCAAAACCCTCAATGGGGGCACTCTCCCACTGATCGAGTCCCTTGCCTTGTGGAATACCGTCTGCGATGTCAACGAGGACGACTTCCTTGGCAAGTTCTTTTTGGGAGAGAAGCTGCGAACACGTCGCACCGACGTGTCCGGCTCCAACAACGGTGATCTTCTTTGCGCTCATGAGAAAAAGTCCGCTCCGCGGCAGAGTGTTTCGAGTTGAGGGTGGGGTACTTTAAACGCGCACGACCTCTTGGATCGATAGTGTTCCGGAAGGAAGGCACGCAGGATTATAACTAGGCTCTGAGACAGGTCTACCCGGTAACCCCCTGCACTGGCTTTATGATCCAAAAACACCCAGATCTATAAGCCCAAACCCGTCATCCACCCGTCTGAGAAAGAGCGATCAGTCCTCCAGAGCCTAGGTCACTTCCTTGGATTAGCTGATGACGCTCCGGCTTGATCTCAAGTGTTTCTTGGATATGCGGCACTAAATCTTCGCCAGCTCGGAGAGGGTCTCTCAGGTTTGTCTGAATAGCGCCAAAGAGACACGGGCGCAGTTGGCCGTCCGCTGTCAGTCTCATCCGATTACACCGATCACAATAATTGTGGCTCATCGGAGTGATTACCCCGATAGTACCAGGCGCGTCCTTGAACTGGTAATATCGGGCTGGACCATTTCCGAACGGTCCCTGCACCGGCTCAATAGATTCAATACGCTCAATTCGGCGCAAAGCTTCTGTACACGAAATGAACTGATTCGCGCTAAGATCGAGATTCGCTCCAGTGGGCATCATCTCTATGAATCGAACATGCCACGGACGCTCTCTAGTAATCTCAGCAAAATCTTCGATTTCATCGTCATTTTGACCTCTGATCAGAACTACATTGATCTTAATCGGAGCGAAGCCTGCAGCTTCTGCTGCATCTAGGCCCTCCATGATCTTGGGGTAGGATCCTGGTCGCCGTGATATCGAATCCACTCTGTCTGGGCGGAGAGAATCCAGCGATACATTCAGACGCTGGATCCCCGCGTCACGGAGAGCGTCGGCCTGCTCCGCTAAAAGAACTGCGTTCGTCGAAAGAGAAAGGTCCTCTATTTCGGGGACTTCTGAGATCATACGAACAAGATCGGGAAGGTCTCTTCGGACCAAAGGTTCACCCCCGGTAATCCTCACCCGACGCAGCCCCATGCCCGTCATCGTGCGAACTATTTGCGCAATCTCCTCATAGGTGAGCAGTTCTTCGCGTTTCAGCCAAGGCAAGCCCTCCATCGGCATGCAGTAAACGCAACGGAGATTGCACTTGTCTGTGACTGATATGCGCAAGTATTCCACACGTCGTCCGAACTGATCGATCATGGCGTTATCAGTCATGGACTTCCCTTGGACCGTGGGCCCGTCCCCGGTGGCAACGTCCCTTCCACCCAAGAGTCTGTCCCGTCCTCGTAATATTCTTTCTTCCACACGGGGAGTCTCTTTTTGATCTCTTCAATGATGTAACGGGTCGCATCAAACGACTCAGCTCTGTGTGGGCTTGAGACAGCAATCGCAACGGAGATCTCACCGATCTGCAATTCACCTGTTCGGTGTTCCACCGCCAATCTATCAGTCCCAAGCCTCTCAGCCGCCTCGGCAGCGATCGACTTAAGCTCCTGTTGTGACATCTCGACATAGGAGTCATAACGCATTCCGGAGACTGGACGTCCATCAGCGTGATTGCGGACAACTCCAATGAAAAGAATGGCCGCTCCGTCCTCGTCCGACCCAACCCGAGATAAAAGCTTGGTAGAGTCGATTTCTTCCGGCCCTACGTGACAGTGGATAATACGAGATCGGTCCGCCACGGCTCAGCCCCCAGCCACCGGTGGGATGAATGCAACCTCGTCACCTGACCCCAGTGTCTCATCAAGCATTGCGTAGGTCTGATTGACTGCCACAGCAGGCTCGGTGGGGAGAGAATCGAACGGTGCGCCACGTCCTCGGAGCTCCTCAACCAGATCTGCAACAGTGGCACCCGAAGGCAGCTCCACCGCGAGTGTGGATGCACCTACCAAGTCACGGTATAAGGCGAAGAAAACTGTGTTGACGGAGATTGACACGTTTCGCTGAAATTTTGTTATAGTCGGCGTAGGGTCCGCTGAACCCGGAGTATAAAGCAGCTTCGGGCTAATACAGATAGACCGACCCCCAAGAGGACGTCAACGTTCCGCTGCGTTGAATATCCGGACTGAGATCTACTGCTGTCCTTAAATATACCCGTTTCCTCGGGGAGACCGCGGCCCTGGCCCATCTCTTCCCCGGAGCCGTTGAATTCTCCTCCCCATGTCATCCCGAATTGATTGAAGTTTAAGAACCTGCACTGCCGTAAGGAATTTGAGCAGTTCCTCCTGCTCCTGAGCAAAAAGGCGAGCCTCCTCCGTTCGCAATCTCCTCATCCGTGCCATGAGCTGCTCGGCCTCAGCTTCGTCAGTAGCACCTTCGAGCATCAGCGCCTCCACCCGACGCCGGACCGCCATGTCAGCTTGACCGAGTCGTCTGCGATCTCCCTGATGGCTACGAAGAACTTCGAGTAAAGACTCAACCTGAACATCATCGAGTTCCAGACGCTGCTGCATCGTACGCACCATCTGGCGACGGAAACGCTGCTCCATCTGTTCTCTATCTTGGCTTCTATCGCCCCGGACCTGGGCATCTGCATACATCGGAGAGGCTAGAAGCAACACAACTAAACCGGTCATGAAGCTCTGACTTCTTACTGTAATGGTCATCACGCTGCTCCTTCACCTTCGAGCTCCGCAAGGAGCTTCATTAAAGTTTCGTTAGACAGACCCTCAATCCACAAATCCCCAGCCAAAAAGCTGTCTTCGCTCAGCCACAGTTCACCCTGTTCAGGGTCAACACCGAAATCAAAAACAACATCTTGGATAACCTCAGGGCGATCACGAGACACACCTACCCCGACCGCCAGAGCCACCAGAGCAGCGGCTGCAGAAAGCCCCCACCATGACCTATTCCAGGGCCGCCTAGAAGAAGTAACTGCACTCTCGATCTGATCCGCTAACAAGAACGGCACCACCGGGGGGGCCGCCCGCAACATCTGGATCAGCTCAAGCTCACTTTGGCAATCCTCACAGGATAGCAAGTGGGATTCAATCGTAACCAATTGATGGTTCTCAATTCGCCCCGACGCCAAACCAGGAAGGCAGTCCCTGACCTTAGCACAATCTATCTCGTTCATTCCATCAATTCCCTAAGCCGACGGATACCGTGAAAGTAGTTCACTCTCGCTGCCCCCTCACTCGACCCAATCAGAGTGGCGATTTCACGAAAGCTCAGTCCTTCATCTATGCGTGCAGAAATCGCTAAGCGCTGCTTCTCAGGTAAAGTATCTAGCATCGCACGAGCCCTCGACGATTCTTGCCCTGCGACCGCCTGTTCAGCTGGGTCCGGTGCGCTCGCCTCTAGAGGTCCAGCAACTTCGATAGACGACTCGTTCCACCGCCCTCGCTTTCGCAGCGTTGCCCTAGCCTCATTAGCGGTAACAGTCATCATCCACGTGCGAAATGAAGAATCTCCCCGAAAGCCACCCAGAGCTCGAAACGCTTTTATAAAGGCATCCTGAACCACATCCTGGGCGATGTCATCCCGTCGCGTGATGGACAGTGCTACCCGGTAAGCAGAAGCGTGATGCTTCCTGACCAGTGCACTGAACGCTCTGTCATCTCCAGAACAAGCCTGTTCGACTAGCTCGGCGTCGGAGATCTCCCTGGCACCTCGTAGACTATCCCTCACAGAAACATAGACGCCCTGGGAGCGAAAACGTTAAACGCCGGCGCGAAACTGCCGTGCGAGTCGTCAGTTAAAAACCTATTTCGTCTACCTTTTCGACCCGAGCCCTAAGATGCTTTGACGGCTTAAAAACAGGAACTGATCGCGACGGCACTTCGACGGCTTCGCCGGTCCTTGGATTACGTGCCATGCGAGTCTTCCTCTTCCTCACCTTGAACGTCCCAAAGCCACGGATCTCGATATTCTCTCCGTCGGACAGAGCTAGCTTTACCGCGTTGAGAAAGCCGTCAACGACGAGCGCGCAATCCTTCTTCGTGATCCCCGGGCCGATAGCTTCTGCCACCTGCTCGACCAGATCTGCCTTCGTCATTATCCCTCCGAGAGAGCCCCGTTTTGCGTCCATGCGGCGAATCGGATGAGACTGTAGCGAGGGCAGAGTTCGACCGCAAGGCAGTTCAGAGTCATCGCAGCATAGCTACTTGGAGCTCCAACCCAAAACACCTCAAACCCCAGATCAGGAGCCTCGGCGTTCTTCCATCAGCAACAGAAACTCGTCGAACAGGTACCGGCTATCGTGCGGACCCGGCGCAGCTTCGGGGTGGTATTGAACCGATATTACCGGGAAGTCACGATGCTTTACACCTTCGGCCGTGCCATCGTAGAGGTTCACGTGTGTCAAACGTAACCCCGGCGCGCCCGGAATTTGGTCACCTTCACCAGACTCGACCGCAAAACCGTGGTTCTGAGAAGTGATCTCTACCGCCTCACGGTCAAGATTTCTCACCGGATGGTTCCCCCCATGGTGGCCGAAGGGAAGCTTATAAGTCTGAGCCCCAAACGCGCGACAGATCAACTGGTGACCTAAGCAGATCCCAAAAACAGGGACGTCGGCTTCAGCCAGGGCGAGAATGGCCTTCTCAGCTGCCTGCACAGCGGCAGGATCTCCCGGACCATTGGAAACGAAAAGCCCGTCGGGCTTCGCCGCCAGGATCTCGTCGGCTTTCGTATCAGCTGGGATAACTGTCACCCTACAGCCCCTTTCAGCAAGAAGCTTAGGTGAGTGTGCCTTTACACCGAAATCGTAGGCCAAGACATGGAATCTCTCTTCACCGACCGCGGGCACTACATAACGTTCGTCTGTGGAAACTCCACAGGCCAGATCGAGACCCTCCATCTTTGGCTGAGCCAAAATCCTTGACCGTAGCTCGTCTACCTCGGTCCCCGCTGGCGCTATCGCCCCTCGCATGGCTCCTTCTGAGCGAAGGTGACGTGTCAGCGCCCTAGTATCAATCTCAGAGATCCCGGTAATAGCATGAGCCCTGAGATACTCATCAAGACTGCCTGTCGAACGCCAATTCGACCTCACCCGCGACGCTTCACGAACAACGAATCCCGCCACTTGTGGAACCGGAGATTCACAGTCTTCGTCGTTCACCCCATAGTTGCCAATCAAAGGGTAGGTCATGGTAACAAGCTGGCCAGTATAGGAGGGATCCGTTAGAACCTCCTGATAACCCGTCATCGAAGTGTTAAAAACGACCTCACCGAAAGTGACGTCTTCTGCCCCGAGGAGGTCTCCATCAAATCGTCGTCCATCTTCGAGAAGGAGGTACGCTGTGCGGTTCAGGTCAGGCTCCTAGGATCCGAGTTCTTCTTAGGGCACTTGGTAAGCGCCATACTGACGCGAAAGCTATCCGTGCCAGTGAAGGGGTCAACCGAAAACGACCATCCCAGTTAGTTTTCATACTATGCAGACAGTCTACATACACGCCGATGAGTCTTGTCTGGGAAACCAGAAACAAATGCAATCTAGTCCGGGAGGGGCTGGAGGACTCGTAGAGATATGGAAGGATGACGACTGGGAACGCCGTGACTTCTGGCTCTCAGAGCCGGATACAACAAACAACCGCATGGCTCTATCCAGTGCTATAGAACCACTGTCATCCCTTAACCGGAGGTGTCGGATCATCCTAACGTCTGATAGTCAGTACCTGGTCAAGGGGATCAACGAGTGGAGGCATGGCTGGAAACGCTCTGGATGGAAGCGAAAGGCCGGGGAAATCCTAAACCTAGACTTGTGGAAACAGCTTGACATCCTGGTGGAGCGACACGAAGTCGTCGCCCGGTGGGTTCGAGGTCACGACGGACACCCCGAAAACGAATATGTAGACTTTCTAGCAACCACGGCGGCGGCCGATCAGTCGACTTCAGGGGGTCTGACAAACTCAGGGTTCATTGAGTGGCTTTGTGAGCAAAGAGAAAACGGGAAATTCCTCGACTACATGGAGTTCCAAAGACCGGAAAACCGTTTCGGGTCCTGACTCGCAACAAGTTCAAACTGGATTCGCCAATCGGGGGCTCAGGGCTCACTAAGGAGTTGTCGAGTCTCCAGTTGGAGACCTGTGTCCAAAGACTCTGCAGAAGTTTCGGACTATCGTATCACTCACCTCAGAGAGGGGCGGAGTGAATCCCAGCTCCCGTTCGAGGGATGTAACGGCCCGGTTAGGAATTCCACATGGCACGATTGTATCGAAATACCGAAGCTCGGTATCGACATTCAGGGCAATGCCATGGGAGGTGATCCAGCCCGAAGAAACGCGGATTCCAATCGCGGCGAGCTTACCAGCCTTAGTCCACACTCCAGTGCCAGCCTCATCTCTTTCTGCCTCAATCCCGTAATCGGCTGCAGTGCCGATCAGGACAGTCTCCAAATCACGCATGTATCGATGTAAATCCCTACGGTGGGGCTTCAGATCTAGAATGGGATAGACGACCAACTGACCCGGTCCGTGATAGGTCACATCCCCACCCCGCCCAACCTTATGCAGATCTATACCCTTTCGGGCCCGTTCTTCGTCGTCCACCAAGACATGCGCGTTATCCGAGCTTGATCCCAAGGTGATCACGTGAGGATGCTCTAGCATCACCAAGGTGTCATCGATGTCACCAGCCCTGCGCTTTTTGACGAGATCTGCCTGAAGCTTTAGCCCTTCCGCATAATGAACTCGCCCGGGACTTAAGACACTGAGGTCACGCGTGTCTGTCATAAACGCTGCGGAGCCTCCGGATGCCCGGACGTTCCGCTGATCAAGAAGTCCTGAGAGCCGATCAACTACTCATCACGCGTCGTTCGGGAAGGTCTCCAGCGTCTCCTTGAGCCGCGCAAGAAAGCGGGCCGCGTCTGCTCCGTCTACGATTCTATGATCGTAGCCCATTGAGAAGAGAGATTTTTTTCGGATTGCCATGGAATCCGTTCCTGTATCCGGATCCGTAACGACAACAACACGCTTTTCAATCGCCCCAGTCCCAAGGATGGCAGCTGTGCCTTTAGGGATAACAGGCAAACCAACCAATGTCCCCAAAACACCCGGGTTCGTGATCGTGAACGTCGCACCCTGAATTTCGTCGGGCACGAGTTTCCTGTCTCGGGCACGTGTAGCGAGATCTACGATCTTGTTGCCGATCCCAACCAGCCCAAGATGGTCAGCATCATGCACTACGGGCACAATGAGACCAGGATTCAAGTCCACAGCCATCCCGAGATTAACATTTCCCCTGTAAATAATATTATTACCCGAAATCGTCGAATTCACAGTCGGGAATTCACGCAATACTCGGGAAACCGCCCACGCTACGAACGCCGTGTAGCTCACTCGGGCTCCCTGAGATGCCCATCTCTCTTTGCTCTCCGCACGAATGAAGTCTATGGCCGAGAAGTCTATCTCGATAAAGGAGTGGACATGTGGCGCCACCCTCTTCGCGATGACCATATGCTCCGCAGTCAGTCGACGAATTTTGTCCATCGGTTCGACGGTATCCGCCGAGCGGACTGGGAACTCTGGATGCTGCACCTCCCGATAGAAAGTTGTCCAAAGGTCGGACGGAGCCGCGCTCGGTTCTCTGACCGCAGGTAGCGGCGAGGACACATCAGATGAGGTCGG
>DLTN01000091.1:9499-30135 GCA_002500925.1 Gemmatimonadales bacterium UBA7835
CGGAACTGGCTGAGCAGAACCGGAACTGGGCACAGCATGTTCAATGAAGTCCAAGATATCCTGCTTGGTTACACGTCCAGCGTGGCCGGTCCCTGAGACATCCTGGATATTGACCCCGTGCTCTTCAGCGATCTTCCTGACGACCGGCGTAGACCGAGTCCTAAGACGCTCCTCAGCGCTTGTATGACCATCACTCGCTTCAAGCGCCACTTCTACTGATTCGGTTTCGGGTTCTTGAGGAACCTCTGGAGTAGCGTCAACCTCTGACTCCACAGTGGGCTCTGCTACTGCAGCGGGGCCACCTTCGGTGTCAATGTACGCGACAACAGTTCCGACTTCGACCGTCTCACCTTCCTGAACCGCAATTTCGACGAGAGTTCCGTCCGAAGGTGATGGGATCTCCGCATCCACCTTGTCAGTCGAAATCTCTAGGATTGGTTCATCGCGCTCGACCTTGTCGCCGAGTTGCTTGAGCCATTGTGAGACGGTCCCTTCAGCGATGGATTCACCCATCTGGGGCATGGGAACTTCAATCCGAGCCACGCTCGATCACTCCGTGTTGGTCAGTATGCCGCTAAATACCTCGCCGCCTTTAGGACGTCGTCGGTCTGCGGTAAAAAATAATCTTCTAGCGAACCTGAGTAAGGCACCGGCGCATCGATCGCGGTTACTCTCAGTATAGGTCCATCCAGCCACTCAAATGCCTTCTCGCTCACACGGATCGCGATTTCACCCGCTATACCGCCGGTCCGAGTGTCTTCGTGGACAACGAGTAACTTGTTGGTCTTTTTCACGCTCTCTACAATCGCATCTTCATCAAGTGGCAAAAGGGTCCGCAGGTCAACGACCTCCACTGATACACCATCTTCAGTTTCCATCATCTCAGCAGCCTCGACACTCTTATGAACCATAGCTCCGTATGTCACGATAGTTATGTCCGTACCCTCTCTTACTATGCGAGCTTCCCCTAGCGGCACAATGTAATCTTCATCCGGAAGGACTTCTCGCAGCGATGGTGCTCTATACAGACCTTTGTGCTCTTCAAAGATAACGGGGTTATCGTCACGTATGGACGCCTTCAACAGTCCTTTTGCATCTCGAGCTGTACTCGGGTAAACGATCTTTAACCCAGGTGTATGAAAGAACGCCATTTCTACGTTCTGAGAGTGGAATGGTCCCCCACGATTCCCACCACCAACTGGGCCGCGGATCACAAGTGGTTGTGGCCCAGCACCTCTGTAGTTCGAGGTTGCGATGTAATTTGTGATTACGTCATACGCGGGAGAGATGAAGTCCATGAATTGGATCTCGACCACCGGCCTCAATCCCATATGAGCTGCACCTGCAGCGGCACCCGTGAAACCACCCTCCGCGATCGGTGTGTCAATGACACGATTCTCGCCGAAGAAGGTTAGGAAATCACGGGTTACCTTGAATGCTCCTCCATAGACTCCGATATCTTCACCCATGAGGAAAACCGACTCGTCACGAATCATCTCCTCAAAGAGGGCCTCGGAGATCGCCTCTAGCATCGTGACCGGCTCGCGACGCTTGGTCTTTAGAAGGTGCTCGGGAGTTTCGGGGTCCATGGTTCCTCGGTGGTCGTTCAGGCCAGAGTCGGATCGGGACTGCTAGACCGAGTCCACGGATGCGGTGTGTGAACGTCGGTGTAGACACCAGAGACTGCTTCAGCCCCCTCCGGATACGGTTCGGCGATCGCAGCCTCAGCAGCCACACGACACTCCTCAAAAGTCTCTTCTTCAATGGCCACGAGTTCATCTTCCGAGGCCCACTCGTTTCGAAGGAGTCTTGATCGGTAAAGGTCAAGAGGATCCTTCTTTTCCCAGGCGCGAATCACGGCAGGATCCACATAGTCTTGGGGGTCATGCTGCGCGTGCCCCTTTCTCCTGAAATAGTTTAATTCAATCATATGAGTGCCCCCTCCAGAGCGCACCTGCAACGCAGCACGCCTAACCGCATCAAAAACCGCGAGCACATCTGTCCCGTCGACAGCCTCGGCGCCAATCCCATAACCTGGGCCCTTCTCAGTGAAGCTGGAGACACGCGTATTCTTACTTGTGGGAGTAGAGAAGGCCCACTGATTGTTCTCGACAATCAAAATCATCGGACAACGCTGAACCGCTGCGAAATTCAGGCCTTCGTGCCACGCACCGGTCGAAGAAGCGCCATCCCCATAAAAGACAATACCAATCCGATCCTCACCACGGACACGAAACGAAAGCGTCATCCCTGCCATGATCTCGATCATGGTGCCAAGCGGTGAGACCGGACCCACAAAGCCTTTCTCGAAATCGAACCAATGCACATTCGCTTCACGGCCTCTAGTCGGACTCGTCCCCTTTGCCATGTACTGCCGAAAATAGTCGATCAGCTCACCACCGAAGAGAAAGAGTGCACCCGCAGCCCGGATTGTGTGACAAAGCATATCACCGGTCCCATCGGCCCGACGCCTTAAGGCGTATGCAGCGCCAACAGCTCCGGCCTCCTGCCCAAGTGATCGGTACAATCCACCAGTTACGTGGCCCTGCTTCTGCAAAAGTTCGAGCCGTTCCTCCGCCGCACGTGTTAGGCAGAGGGAACGATAAAGATCCTGGAGCCCCGCACGTTCCAAGCCGAGGGTTGGCTCAGACACAAAGCTCTCCCATCAAAAACGAGAAGCAGTTCACCTGAAGTCCGCAGTATCGCAGTTCCGTGGGACACATCCCGCTTTCGCGGTTCAAGAGGTCAGTTTCCCTCGTTGCCGGAGTTGCCATCCGGCTGCGCAGCAGTTGGCTCCTGAAGTCCCGGAAGCACAGGTGCTGGAGCCGACTGGGTAGCGGGAGCATCGACCTGAATCACTGATTCGGGCACTACGGTACGAGACGACATTATCGAGAGAATCAAGGCTAGGATCATGAATGCTGCCCCGGCACCCCATGTTGCACGAGTGAGCACGGTCGAAGCCTGTCGACCACCAAGCACACCATCCGCCATCGTGCCGCCACTTCCTCCTACAGCGGCAAGCCCACCGCCCTTCCCAGCCTGCATTAAAATCACGACAGAGAGGAATAGACCGTCGAGCACTAGAGCAGCCAGCAGAATACTGTACATCGAACTATTTCCTTTGGGTGTAAGACACTAAACGTCGGAGAGGCTCTGATGGGTGTCAACGGGCTTTTTCAGCCCGCTGCCGCCGCTATCTGGCTGAACGAGGTAGCATCTAGGCTCGCCCCCCCCACCAGCAGACCATCTACGTCTCTAGCTTCCATAAGCTCCGCAGCATTCCCAGGCTTCACTGATCCCCCGTAAAGGATCGGGACCCGTGAAGCATGAGGAGCGCTCAATGCCCGTTCGAGCCGCCTCCTAAGCGTGCCGTGCGCGAACGTCGCATCCTCCGGAGTCGCAGTTTCTCCTGTCCCAATTGCCCATACTGGCTCGTACGCGACCAGAAAGCGCGGAGCGGAGCACAAACTGTCTAGAGCTACCTCGAGCTGGCGCAGGATTACTTCCTCTACAAGACCGGCTTTACGCTCTTCAATCGTTTCTCCAACACAAAGTACCGGTACTAGACCTGAGCTGACTACAATGTCCACCTTCCACTGGGTCTGCAGGTCCGTTTCACCAAACACATGACGGCGCTCAGAATGTCCAATGAGAGCGAAAGCCGCACCAGCGTCTTTCGCCATAGAAGCCGATATCTCCCCGGTGAATGCACCAGAATCTTCCCAATACACGTTTTGGACACCAACCTGCACCCGTGAATCACGTTGCTCCGCTGTGGCTAGGGCATGAAGCGATAAATTAGACGGAAATACGATCAGCTCATGGCTGGAGGGTACAGCATCCACGTCGAAGTCGGAGAGAAAGTCTAAAGCTTCATTCGGGCCGTGATGCATCTTCCAGTTCCCAGCAATCACTGCCATCAGTAGCTCCGGTCTGAAAGTTCATCGACACTAGGAAGGTCCCCGCCAGCGAGCAGTTCAAGTGAAGCTCCACCACCGGTCGATACGTGCGTCAGTCTATCGGCGACGCCAGCCCGCTCCGCCGCCGCTGCGGAGTCACCTCCTCCAAGAATTCCAATGGCTCCCCGGTCACACGCCTCCGCCACCGCATGAGCTATTCCAACTGTACCCTCGGCAAAAGCATCTACCTCGAAGACCCCCATCGGACCATTCCAAACGATCGTATTAGCCTCCGCAAGAATGTCAGTGAAAACTTGGCGGGTGCGCGGTCCGATATCGAGAATCTTATCAGACGGCTGGACCTCTGTTCGCCCTACAAACCGTCTTTCCGCATCCTCAGAAACATCTTCAGCGACAACACAGTCCACTGGGAGAACAAGGCGTTCGCCACCCTGTTCGAGCAGACCCCTCGCCAACTCAACCGCATCCATTTCGACAAGGCTGTCTCCAGTATCAAGCCCCAGAGCTGTGAAGAAGGTGTTCGCCATACCTCCACCGATCAGTAAGTGATCCACTCGTGGAAGCAACCCAGACAGGACGCCTATCTTCGAAGAGATCTTCGCTCCGCCCACGATAGCTACGAAAGGCTTCTCAGGCACATCGAGTGCCTCATCTAGGAATTGGATCTCCTTCTCCATCAAGAGCCCTGCGACGGCATCTCCACCTTTTGCTCGCATAGCGGTGGCGATCCCAGCTGTAGACGCATGAGCGCGATGCGCGCTACCAAAAGCGTCATTTACATACAAGTCACCGAGTGTAGCCCAAAATCCAGCTAGATCCGGATCGTTGATCATCTCACCCACCTCAAATCTCGTATTCTCAAGAAGTGCGATCTCTCCAGCTCCCAGCGTCTCAAGCCCAGCAACGGCTTCGACTCCGCTGGTGTGAGCGATAAAATGCACGGGGGGATCCAGAAGCTCATCCAAACGGTCGGCTACCGGTTTCAAAGAGGATGTAGAGTCAATTTCACCCCTCGGTCTACCTAGGTGAGAAAGCAGCACGACGCGCCAGCGAGCCTCAGTAAGTATTCTAAGCGTGGAGAGCGAAGCTCTGATCCTCTTGTCATCTGTGATCTCCCCACCATCGAGAGGGACATTGAGATCCGCCCGAACGATTGCGGTACGTCCCGGTATGCCTCCAAGGTCGACGTCCGAGATGCTTCTCTTATTCACTTTCCCACTCAGAGCTGCGCACCGACGAAGCCGACTAGATCGACCACCCGAGATGAATATCCCCATTCATTGTCGTACCAAGACAGAACCTTGACCATTCTGCCGTCCATAACAGAAGTAGAAAGTGCGTCGACCGTTGAGCTTCTAGGATCACTAGTGTAATCGATCGAGACCAAGGGTTCATTCGAGACACCCAACACCCCAGCCATCGGGCCATCAGCTGCTGTCTGAAACGCGTTATTCACTTCCTCCTCTGTAACATCTCTTTCCAACTCCGCTACTAAATCAACCAGAGAAACGTCAGCAGTCGGCACCCTGATTGCCATCCCATCAATCCGTCCCTCCACTTGCGGTAGGACAAGCCCCGTCGCTTTTGCGGCTCCGGTTGTAGTTGGGATCATCGACATCCCCGCTGCTCGTGAGCGGCGAAGATCTGAGTGAGGAAGATCGAGAATTCTCTGATCAGTGGTGTAGGCATGTATGGTCGTCATCAGACCATGTCGAAAACCGAACTCATCACTTAGAACCTTCACCACCGGCGCAAGACAGTTGGTCGTGCAGCTTGCGTTCGAAATAATGTGGTGGCTATCCGGATTGTAGCTATCCTGATTCACCCCGAGGACAATCGTCACATCCTCATTCTTACCGGGCGCCGAAATAATGACCTTCCGCGCGCCGGCCTCAATGTGTTTTGACGCTGACGGATGATCACGGAAAACCCCGGTCGACTCAATGACGATATCAACACCAAGATCCGCCCAAGGAAGCGCAGCTGGGTCCCGCTCGCTTAACACCTTTATCTCTTCCCCATCTATGACTAACCCATCCCCCGAAACCTCAATTGTGCCAGGGTAGCGGCCATGGACCGAGTCGTATTTAAGAAGGTGAGCCAGCGTATGCGGACTCGTTAAGTCGTTGACGGCAACAAAGTCTATGTCGCTGTTACCTTCCTGCTTGGCGCTTCGTAGGACGTTCCGTCCGATGCGCCCGAATCCGTTGATCGCTGCTCGGATCGCCATTCTGTGAAATCTCTCGTAGGGGGGTCAAGATGCAGAATCGATTTTGCACTGCCTCAAGATAACCCCTAAAACGCCTCAGGAAGCGTCCGAGCAAGGCTAAGGAAGTCGACGACATTGAGTTCTTGCCAAGCCAGTCCGATTAACCTCACAGCAGCTGAGAAGATAGGCAGCAGGAACGAACTTAGGCCCGTAAAAACTCGACTACCCCGGAACTATCATCCTATCGTTTGAAGACCACTATTTATCGAGTCCGATACCTCTTACCCATCGCCTTGCGCATGGCGTCGAGAGGTGCCTCTCGTCCCCACCAACGTTCAAACGACACGGCAGCCTGTTGCACCAGCACTTCCGCGCCATCCGTTGCACGGATACCTGCTTCCTCCGCAGCCTGAACAAAAGCTGGTATGTGTTTCCCATACACGAGATCCATCGCTTGGCCTACGCGGCCAAGTGCGTTGAGATCAAACGGTGATGGGTCATCAGGCTTGAGGCCGAGGCGAGTCGCGTTGACGACGAGGTCGAATTTTTGTCCCTCTAATTCCTTAGCAAGTCGGATCACACGCACTTTTTTTCCGCCGATCCTGCGTGACACTGCACGAGCACGTTCCAAGGTCCGGTTGAAGAGCAGGATATCTCCAGCGTCTTCCTCGACTAGTGCTGCGAGAGACGCCCGAGCGGCGCCACCCGCTCCGAGCAACAACACCCGCATCCCCTTTGCAGGTCCGTGCATAAAACTTGCCAAGGCTCGACGCACCCCCTCAACATCTGTGTTGTCACCGTGCAGTCGTCCAGCATCGTCGCCCCAGAACGTGTTACAAGCTCCCGTCCTGCGGACAGCCTCGCTTCGAATATCGAGAATCCTCGAGGCTGCTTCTTTGTGAGGCAAGGTCACATTTCCACCGCCCCCAGCTCGAGCCAAACCTCTCATCAAGCCCCCGAGGTCTTCCGCCGCGCAACGAACTGCAACGTACACGCCCTTAACCCTAGCTTTTCTGAACGCGGCATTTTGGAGTTCCGGGGAAGCCGAGTGGGAAATTGGATCACCGAGAAGAGCCAAGACACGCGTTCCAGCGGTGACTGTCATGGCTTCCGTAAGGATTGGATTCTCATCAAAGCCAGCTCAATTAGTCCGTATAGAACTTCGAAAGTCCCAGCATACTCCTCGTCGGAACCACCTATGGGATCAGGTATACCGCCTACTCTATCCATATCGACCTGAGCAGCGGTAAAAGCCGGCAGTAATGCGACTTTCTCACCGGCTCCCAGTTCCTGCGCGCGAACAACATGACTTGCCGACATAGTGAGAATCAGGTCGGCCTTCTCGACCAATTCCTGCGAGAGGTAGGTCGATGAATGCCCCGATAAATCCAACCCATTAGCCGCTGCAGCCCGAACCGCACCCCCAGAAGGGGGGCTGCCTTCCCACGCGCTAACACCAGCTGAGCCTACATCAACTTCACTCCAACCTAGTTTCGTGATTTGGTGCCTAGCGATCACCTCCGCCATCGGTGAACGACACGTGTTGCCAGTACACACGAATAGCAGTCGGAACGATCCCGTATCATTCACCGGATCCATCGACCTCCTCTATGATGCTACGAAGTCGCTCTAAAGGAATCGCTCCCTCCCTGAGCACCGAGGGAGGCGCGGTGGTGCAGTCTACTATAGTCGATGGCAGGGACGGTGGTAGCGAACCTCCGTCAATCAGCCAAACATCCTGCGTCTCGAGCTTTAGAAGAAACTCCCGCGCCGCAGACCCAGTCGTAATAGCAGGCTCACCAGAACGATTAAGACTCGTAGACGTCAAAGGTTCACCTAACTTTTGAATCAGATGGGATACCAGGCGGTGAGGGCTCACACGCACAGCCACAGCCCTCCTGCCCGAATCCCGCACACCATCGGGAAAGAGTCCATTGGGGTCTCGAAGAACGAGAGTCAACGAACCGGGCCAAAAGGTCGCAGCAAGCTCTACCGCCTCAGGCGTCCACTCCAGCGCACCCACCGACTCACGGTTGGACACCAAGGCGATCAAGGGCTTCGCTTCTTCGCGACCCTTAAGCTCCCGAACGCGCATTGACGCCTCGATCGAGCAGACGCCCCCTATGCCGTATACAGTTTCCGTCGGATAGGCAACCAAGCCACCAGAACGGATATGAGCAACTACTGGAACCAGATCCACATCTGGCTCTGCGCACAGGTCTAGCACGCGCACGAGTCAGTCGCTACCACGCGTCGAGAGTAAAGCCTCCGCAAGCACGAGATCCGCGGGCCGGGTAATCTTGATATTCATTCCGCCATCATCCAGCATCTGGATTCGTCCCCCGACAGCTTCTACCAGAGAAGCGTCATCTGTAGTCACGGCATAACCCTTTGAGTATGCGGTACGCAGCATCATAGCCGGGAACACTTGGGGGGTATGTGCTGACCAAAAGGTCGAACGGTCCGGGGTTCCAGTCACAAAGTCCTCTTCATCAACTCGCTTGACCGTATCGATCATAGGCTCTCCCGCCACCGCTCCAAAACCTGCACAGGCCAAATCGATACATCTACCTATCACCTCGGGCTTTACCAGTGGACGGGCGCCATCATGCACCGCGATCTCAGTAACGTCACCAGGGAGTGCAGCAATCGCGCAGGCCACAGATGCACCCCGCGTTGCACCACCCTCTACTACAACGATTCTCTTGTCTAAGTCCGTTAGCCATTCCGGCTGATTATCTACTTCTTCCCGCGTCACGGCGATCGCTATCGCCGTGACGCGAGGTTCGGCTAGAAACGGGCGCAGCGATCGCAGCAAAACAGGTTGTCCAGCAAGCTCAAGGAATGGCTTACGGACACCGCCCATACGCCGGCCTAAGCCAGCCGCTGGCACGGCAACGCCCACTCTCGTGGGCACCTCTCCAACCCTCTTGGTCACGGGCCAAAGCCGTCTCGAGTTCCACCCGCGAGCGCCGCGTTACTCCCAGAGGCCTCTGCAACGACCGAATCAAAGCGCGTATAAGCCTTATGGAAGAAGAGCGGTACGACACCGGTCGGCCCATTCCTCTGCTTCGAGATAATTAACTCAGCCTTGCCTTCGACCTCATGGCGATTTTCGGCTGGAGCGTAGTACTCAGGCCTAAACAGAAACATGACAACATCTGCATCCTGCTCAATCGAACCAGACTCCCGAAGGTCCGACAACATGGGTCTCTTATCGGTCCGCTGTTCGGGACCACGGCTAAGCTGGGAGAGCGCGACAAGGGGAACATCCAACTCACGCGCTAGAGCCTTTAAGCTTCTTGAGATCTGACTGACTTCCTGCACTCGACTCTCGGACCTGCCAGTTCCTGACATCAACTGCATATAGTCGATCACAATCATACCAAGTTCCTGACCATCCGCCCGAAGATCGGACTGCATACGGCGAGCCTTTGCTCGGACCTCCAAGACATTCGATCCAGCCTGATCATCGATCCATATGGGAGCGGTGTTCAGATGTCCCGCTGCCTTAGCCAAACGAGAATTTTCTTCTGGAGAGAGGCGCCCACGCCTCAGGTTCTGGGCATCAACGCGTCCCTCGGCGCAAAGAATCCGCTGCACAAGCTGTTCTCGTGACATCTCAAGCGAAAAAATTCCCACTGCCGTCTTCTGGTTGATCGCGGCAGACGATGCGACGTTGAGTGCAAGGGCTGTCTTACCCATCGAAGGGCGAGCGGCGATGATACAAAGATCGCCCTTCTGCAACCCCGTGGTCATCCGATCGAGATCGTTAAATCCGGTTGCAACTCCCGTGATGCCTGAGCCCGAAGTCTGACGCCGTTCGATTTCCTCGAACGTCTTCCACAGGATGTCCTTGATCCAGACGAATCCCTCTCTCTTATGACTATCAGCGACCTCGAATATCTTGGCCTCTGCAGTGTCGAGAATCTGCTCTACATCACGCTCACCCTGATCATAAACGTCTCGTATAATTGAGGAGGCCCGTTCAACCAGTCGGCGGAGCAATGCCTTCTCTCGAACGATGTTGGCGTGATACTCAATGTTCGCAGCCGTTGGAACTGCATCAACGAGCATTGCTAGATAATCTAGTCCGCCCGCAGCATCGAGTTCTCCCGTTTTCTTGAGTTCTTCGGAAACCGTTATCGGATCAATGGAATCCCCACGCTCGAACAGGCGAGCCATCGCAGAGAATACCCGCCGATTACCCTCGCGGTAAAAAGCGGCCGAGTTGACCTTTTCTATAGCGCGGACTACGGCCTCTCGGTCGATCATCATCCCACCAAGAACAGCCGTCTCCGCCTCTAGTGAGGCGGGCATGGGGCGATCCCAGGTAACAGTTTGGGGGGTAGAGTCAGGCAACGGCTTCAAGAATGACGAGCGGCGATTCAAACGGGCCCCGATCTTACCGAGTCTTGAGCCCTACGCCAAGTCATACCCGCACACCGGCCTTACTAAAAAGTTCAGGCTCTCAATCTACGTCGATGATTGACCGAAGGAGTTGCAAGTCCTCCCAAAAAGAGCGGATCCAACGTCGATTCCTCAAAAGCGCGGCAGGATGATAAGTAACCACCAGTGGAACGCCGTGATACTTATGCACCTCACCACGGAGTTTTCCCAGTGCCACGCCCTCTCGACCCGTCAAAAGACGCGCTGAAAATGAGCCTACCGCAAGAATCGCACTGGGCTTTACAAGATCGATCTGTTTCAGAAGGAAAGGTGAGCACTCAGCTATCTCGCCCGGATCAGGATCCCGGTTCCCCGGTGGACGACATTTTAGGACATTGGCGATATATACCGAGTCCTTTCGACTCCGCCCAATCGTCGCAAGCAAGAGATCTAGAAATTGCCCAGCCACACCTACGAACGGCACACCTGTCTCGTCCTCGTTAGCTCCTGGAGCTTCACCGACCACCATCAGGTCGGCCGTGCGCGAGCCATCTGAAAAAACTACCTGCGTGCGCCCCTCGGAGAGCGAGCACTTCGAGCATCCTAAAGCAATCTCCCTAAGTCGCTCGTAGTCATCGGGGAGCTCGACTGGAAGTGAAGGGCCACCTACTCCTTGCTCAGCAATCTCTTCCGTCGCTCTCTGTGTTGTAACGGCTCCTTTGACAGGCTCAGAAACATCGGCAGACAAGACGTTCTCTAGAACTGTCTGATTTCTACCTGCAACGGAAAACCTCACCGAATGTGAGAGTATCGAGAGCACCTCTTCCCGAGTCATCCTGTCGAGGAAGACCTCATCACCACCCATCTCCATCCTCTGTCGAAGCAGACGCGCCACCTCGTCAGCAGTTGCCCCACTATCTTCGCTCATCACTGAGACTCAATGATGAGAGACCGCGCTCGATCAAGAATCTCCTCAGCTACCTGGTCCTTGGACATGAGTGGAAGCCGCTCACTTTGGGCGTCTTTCTCCACGAAGGTCACCCGGTTAGTTCGGACACTGAATCCGGCCCCCTCCTCATTAGCGTCGTTCGCTACCACCAAGTCAAAGTCTTTGCTTTCGAGCTTGGCGAGAGCGTTGTTCACCAAGTGCTCTGTTTCAAGAGCAAAACCGACATTGACGCTACCCTTCTTTCTGTTGGCTCTCGTATCTCTCGCCACATCAGGATTCTCGGTTAAATCTACGAGTATTCGGTCTGCGCTCTCGTTGCGCTTCAACTTGACATCCCTAGAGTCCGTAGGACGGAAGTCGGCAACGGCAGCAGAGAAAATGTTCAGGTCCGAATCACCTATGCGTTCAGCCACGGCGACGTGCATATCCTGTGCCGTCTCAACGGCCACCGTATCAACACCAAACGGTTTATCGAGTGCGGATGGCCCACTGACGAGCGTCACCTTAGCACCGCGCCTCCAAGCCGCCTGAGCAATAGCGTACCCCATCCGGCCCGACGAATGGTTCCCAATATATCGAACAGGGTCAATTGGCTCCTGAGTCGGACCAGCCGTGACAAGAACCGATTTTCCCATAAAGGCATCGTCCACCGCCAAGCCTCGACCGACCGCCTCCTCAATCTGCCACGGTTCAATCAGGCGACCTCTACCCACACCCTCGCTCACCGCGAGCGCACCCGTAACGGGACCGGCAATCTGATAACCCAGACGATTCTGCAGATGGTCAAGATTATCCTGCACTTGAGGGTGCGCATACATTTTGTCATTCATGGCGGGACAGATTACCACAGGAGCACTCGTGGCGAGCAGTGTCGTACAAATGAGGTCATCGGCCCGTCCCTGAGCGGCTCGAGCTAGAAAGTCTGCAGTGGCGGGCGCAACCGCCACGACATCCGCGTCACGTCCAAGTCTGACGTGCAGAGCTGCGCCTTTAGCCGAGAACAGGTCAGTTAGAACAGGTCGCCCTGTCACCCCTTCAAAGGTGAGCGAAGCCACGAATTTCTCGGCCGACTTCGTTAGGACAACGTCGACCTCACCCCCAAGACGGGTTAAGTCGCGCGCTACTTGTATCGCCTTGTAAGCCGCAATCCCCCCAGTGACACCAAGAACGATACGCTTGCCCTTCCATGGACGGCGTGGCTCCAGTGGGGTAACGGGCATTGTGAAGGCCCGCCGTCAGATCTCTTCGCGGCGCCGACGCTTGACGAGACGAAACTCAATCTGACCAGAGGTCAACGCCTCCAGCGATCGGGTCGTAAGTTTTTTGTCCTCACCGAGAGGCATAGCTTCACTCGGCAGCGAGTTGAGTTCACGAGTGTACTTGGCCGCCACGAGCACGCCCAGATACTTGCTATCGGTGCCGGTAGCTACCTCGTTTGGAGTAAAAACACGCATAAATTCCGTCCTATTCTGAATCCTGACGATACATATTGTAATAGCCTTCCAGTAGCTCCACGATCTCTCGGCGCATCTGTTCAGCGTCCTGCTCATGAAAAGCTGGTGGCTCTTGCCCTTCTACGATGTTCCGGATCTTCGAAACACACTCGTCCAAATCATCGTTGACGACAACGTAGTCGAAGTCGGGAACCGCTTGAAGCTCGACAACGGCGGACTCGAGTCTTCTAGCAATACTCTCAGGCTCCTCCGTCCCCCGGTTAATGAGACGGGCTAACATTATATCGACAGATGGCGGAAGCACGAAGATCAGCTTTGCGTCAGGGACTGAAGCCCGAATCTGACTCGCCCCCTGAACATCAATGTCCAGCACGACATGTTCTCCTCGGGCCGAGGCCGCATCCAGTTCTGAACGTGGCGTACCGTACATGTGATCGTGCACAGGTGCCCACTCGGCAAACCAGCCCTCGTCAACCCGATCGCCAAACTCTTTAGGCTCAAGGAAGTGATAATCGATACCGTCTCGCTCACCATCTCGCGGCTCTCTCGTGGTCGCAGACACAGAGAAAACGTATGGTCCTGACCCATCAATCAGCCGGCTGGCCAGGGTCGTCTTTCCAGTTCCGGAAGGAGCGACCAGCACGACCGGCGCTGCACGATCGCTCACTCTACATTCTCCACCTGCTCACGGATCCGCTCAATCTCTTCCTTAATCGCAACGGAGGCCTGGGCAAGCTTCGAATCGTTCGCCTTAGAGGCAACGGTATTCGCCTCGCGAAGCATTTCCTGAACCAGGAAACCGAGCCGTTTGCCCACCGGCTCCGAAGCATCGCCGCTGAGTGCCGAGCGAAACAGGTCAATGTGAGAACGAAAACGAACGATTTCCTCGTTTATATCCCACTTCTCTGCCAAGTAGGCGATCTCCCGAGCCAGTCGATCTTCGTCGACCTCCAGCTGAGCACTTAGCTCTTGGACGGCCCGGCGAAGCTTAGTACGCTGCTCACTTAGTCTTTCAGGCGCTCGTTGCTCGACCTCGTCAAGCCGAGATTCAATCGCCCGCAGTCGGTCATCAAGGTCACTGGCAAGCCTCAGACCTTCTGCCTCACGCATAGCTCGCACTCCCGAGCCAGCCTTATCGACCAATCGTAACAGGTCATCCTCTTCGACACTGACAGCCTGGTTTCTATCGGGCGCACGGAAGATATCACTGAAGCGAGAGAGCATTTCAAGGTCCGGTTCTCCTGGCACATCAAGCTCACGCTTTAAAGTCTCAAGAGCGGTTTGATAACCTTTGGCTTTTTCTAGATCAATCGACGGCTCAACCTGACCAGCAACGGCAGATCGGTCGAGGGACAGATAAGCGCTGACATGCCCTCGGGAGACCCACGGCTTCAAGGCATCGATCATAGCTTTCTCAAACCGATCGAACCCACTCGGAGTCTTGATATTAGCGTTCAGAAAACGGTGGTTAACCGTCTTCACTTCTAGGCGCAGCCTCCCCGCCTCGATCTCAAGTTCGGCTTCGCCAAACCCAGTCATACTTCTGATCATCGGATGGTCTCCAGAGACGGGTACGCTAATCGACCCAGAGTCAGATGCATCGTGCTCATACTAGTTCCACAAGTCCCATCGCAGAGCAAAAAAGGACCTCCCATACGGTAGCAGACGATCCGGATACATCTGGAGATTTCGACGCAGAGTCATGTTATCCATCCCGAACCATAGACGGACCGTTACTATGCGAACCTGAGCCTGCATATACCAACTCTGATAAAACGGCACTCGAGCCAAACTACCTTCCCCAATCTCACTGTCCTTTACGAACGTCAACATTGGGTCATGCCCTCTAACACCGAGGGATGCCCAAAGCTCAAGGTTCCCAGACTCAAGAAATACCCGGTGAAACTGGAAAGAGCCACGGTAGATCTGACGTGGCTGGTAGGGAGCCTCTTCGTCCCAGAACTGATAAGATCCTTCCAAGTTTAGTCCCCGCAGGAATATGGGCAGCACCACTATCCCTTCGTATCCGTTTCTCTCCAACCCAGCTTCCGCTATCGCTCCATCATCGAGCTCTAGCCCAAGTGGAAGAACCCGATCGGCGGATCCATAGAGGGCAGCACCTCCCAGGGCGGCACCGCCTAAACCAATAACCACACCCGCGCGCCCTCCGGTGCGGGCCGCAATCGAGGCCGTTGGTTCCTTAACTGGGCCATTTTGATCTAAAGAGGGGATTCCTCCTGACAAGACACCCACCCTACTCCCGTAGCTTCCATCTTCGTAGGACGCGAACATTGTTGTGAAGGTGGTCGGTTTCAGCCAAGCCCTAGCTCCGAAGCTAGATACTTCTACGTCATTCCACTTATTCGATGACCAACTGCCAGACAGGCCACCCCAACGATGATGTGACAACCCCGACCGGGCTTCGATCCTTCCAGATGGCAGTGACCCTTCGAAGCTTCGGTATGAGCTTCGGAGCCAGAACATACCTCGCTCGACTCCGAGTGAACCGCCGAACTGAGAGCGCGAACCGTCTAAAATCAGCAACGAATCGGCGGCGGCGTCGATACCATACGTGCTCCGCCCAGCAAAGGCCGATAGGGTCAGCCCTTCCACCGGCTGATAAGCCGCCCGAGCCGAGAAATCGCTGCGCTTCGTGACCGGCGTGTACTCGGGCACTTTGGTCTGGGTCGAGAAGCCTCGGTAGTCGAGTGCGACCCCAAACCTATCTCCCACATGAACCTGATAGCGGGCCCAGCTACCCGTGCGATTTCCAGCCTCGGTTCCTTCTCCGCCTCGACCTCGGGTATCCATGCGCTCAAGACCAATCGCCACACTCCCGCCCAAAGCGACAGGGTCCGCGTAAGTACCACGGAAAAGGTTTGTGTCTAGATCTCCTGTCCCCGCCTCAATGATTGAAAAAGGTCTACCGTCCTCATACTCGTGGGACCACATCTCAATCAGCATCTGACCCATCGATCGATCGAGGCGCACTCTTGAAATACCGGCCAAACCAATAAGCTGTAGGTTCGGAACACTGCCTTCGGCTGCGTAGACCTCTAGACCGTCGCGTAAGATTCGGTATCCTCCACCACCTAACCCAAACGCAGTCACTGACGAAGGTGTCCCGTAATCTCCTCCGAGTAGAGCAATGACTCCAGGTAGCGCGTGAAAAAGTTCTGCTAGGTTGTTCGCTCCGTCGGCCATGATATCGGCCCTGTCCCATTCCCAGACACCTGTGGCGAACGAGGCCGGTTCAGAATTCTTCGGTCTCGGGAGATTGTAAAATATCGTGTCGGCCGACACAGAATCTTCAACAATCAGGGTATCGGCCACCCTGGACGAATCGATCGCTCCCAGAACACTCGTAGCAAGCGAGTCACCCACCAGAACCGTATCCGGAGGTTCCTGAGCACCCAACGGGATCGCCGAAACGACCACCGCAAGTGCGCTCAGCGCCTCGGCCCTAAGAGACCGGACGCGGATACATCTCACCCCGCTCGCCTCCTTACCCACTCAATCAGAAGTCTAGTTGGGAAGCCTGTCCCTCCCTTTCGTTGATACGATAGCTTCCCGTCACCCCATGCAGTTCCCGCAATATCGAGATGCGCCCAAGGGACATCACCAACAAACTCTTTAAGAAAGGCTCCCGCGGTGATTGAACCAGCCGGGCGGCCGCCAATATTCTGAAGATCTGCATAGTTCGAGTCTAACTGCTTTCGATACTCGTCCCATAATGGGAGTGGCCAACAACGCTCGCCTGAAGCATCACCCGCGTCCCTAAGCTCAGAGACTAACCCATTATCGTTGCCCATTACCGCGGCTGCGTGGTGCCCGAGCGCAATGATCACCGAGCCTGTCAGCGTCGCGCAGTCAACCATCGCTGCCGGTCTTAAGCGCGCGCCCCAAGCCAGCGCATCTGCAAGGATAAGACGCCCCTCTGCATCAGTGTTGATCACCTCGATAGTCTTTCCAGCGAGACTAGAAATGACATCGCCGGGTTTTGTAGCAGTACCGGATGGCATGTTGTCAGAGGCGGGAATTAGACCCACGACATTCGCCCTTACCTCCAGTTCCGCGATAGCCTGCATAGCAGCGATTACCGAGGCCCCACCGGACATGTCGTACTTCATTTCCTCCATTCCCTGGGAGGGCTTTATGGAGATCCCTCCTGAGTCAAATGTTAATCCCTTCCCTACTAGAACAAGCGGGGCAGCACCATCTGTACTACCTCGGTGTTCCATCACGATGAATCGGGCTTCTTCCTTTGAGCCCCTAGTGACAGACAGTAGAGCATGCATCCCCTCTTCTCGGATCTCCGCCTCATCGAAGATTCTGACATCCAGCTCCACCTCTCTCCCCACCCGAAGGGCCTCGTCCGCAAGATGTGACGGAGTCGCAACGTTTCCGGGTCGGTCTTGAAGAGATCGACAGAGATTTACTGCTCTTGCTATGACCGCACCCTCCATGCTTCCAGCGGAAGACTCGACGGGAGCGCCGCCAACGAGACTCACGGCTCCAACGAGCGACGTAGGAGAATCTTCATCCTTGGCTTGCAGTTCTGTGAATTTCCAAGCTGCTATTCCCGCGCCCTCAGCGACCGACTGCGCCGCAATGCGGGCTCCGATTGGGCCAAAACCCTCTAGAGAAATAAAAAGCTCTTCCATACGTAAGCGCTCAGCCACTCGCACAGCACGGCCGGCAAAACGACGTAACTTCTCTGGTGTCAACTCGTCCGCCTTCCCAACTCCAAGCAAGACTGCACGCTTCGGCTGCTCACCTTGCCCGTAAACCACGATCTCATCAGATGCTTTGCCCTTTAGATCTCCGGAAGCTACTACGGCACTCACCGCACTGATCAGGGCTGGATCAAGGACGCCGGGCATCTCTTCAATGACATCGGCCCCTTCAGTCACGGCGACCGCTAGCAGACTGGCACCGCGTGCTTCAAGCGGGTCTTCGATGTAGCCGAACTCCATCAGACCTCCCCCTTTATTCTTGGGCGATCAACGCCCTTGGTTACCGAGCAGCGCATCGAGGTTCCAAAGATCAGCTGAATCGGTTCGGGTGCAGTGTAACGAGAGTCACTCACCGATGTCTTTCTGAGTTTCGGAATCGACTCTCTGATAATCTTTCTCTATGCCCATTGTAAGCGACAGGTCCTTCAAATCAGATCCCAGAGATGATGTTGTTGAGCGCCTCACTCGGGCACATGGCCGCTGTGGTCTGACTTTCACTAGGTCTGTAATACCCTCCGACATCCTGGGGACTACCCTGCGCTCTATCAAGTTCGTCGAGAATCTGCGTCTCATGCTCAGTCAGTGCTGCGGCCACCGAGGAGAATCGTTCCGCCAGATCAGTGTCTAGATCCTGAGCAGCTAGTGCCCGAGCCCAGTACAACGTCAGATAGAATGTGCTGCCCCTATTATCGAGTTCATTGACCTTCCGGGAAGGAGACCTCGCGCTACTTAGGTAGTCAGAGGTCGCAGTTTCAAGAGTATCGCCAAGCACGCGTGCACCAGGATTGTCAAAGTTCTCACCCAAGTGTTGCAGTGACGCAGCCAACGCCATGTACTCGCCAAGTGAATCCCATCGCAGGTGCCCTTCCTTTTCGAACTGCTGTACGTGTTTTGGAGCAGACCCACCAGCACCGGTCTCAAAAAGTCCGCCACCATTGAGAAGTGGCACAATTGAAAGCATCCGAGCACTCGTGCCGAGCTCAAGAATCGGAAATAGATCGGTCAGATAATCGCGAAGCACATTTCCAGTGACTGAAATCGTATCCTCACCACGACGAATACGCTCGAGCGAGAACACCATGGCTTCGACTGGTGCCAAGATCTCGATGTGAAGGCCCTCTGTGTCATGATCCTCCAGGTAGGCCTCAACCTTTCGGATCAACTCCGCATCATGAGCTCGCTTACGATTCAGCCAGAATACTGCCGGAACCCCACTGGCTCGAGCACGACGAACCGCGAGGCCGACCCAGTCGCGGATCGGTATATCTTTTGTCTGACACGCTCGCCAAATATCACCCTGACCGACCTCATGCTCTAACAGAACCGTTCCCGTCCCATCAACCACTCTCATGGTGCCGGGTGACGTCACCTCAAATGTCTTGTCATGTGATCCGTACTCTTCAGCTTTTTGCGCCATCAGGCCGACGTTAGGCACGCTACCCATCGTCGCCGGGTCGAACTGCCCATTAGCCTGACAATCCTTCACGACTGCATCATAGATCCCGGCGTAGCTTGAATCGGGAATGACAGCTTTGGTGTCCTCCAGCTCACCTGATTCACCCCAAAGACGACCGGAATCACGGATCATCGGTGGCATCGAAGCATCAATGATGATATCGCTCGGCACATGCAGGTTCGTGATCCCCCTATCGGAATCGACCATGGCGAGACCAGGACCAGCCACGTAGGCAGTCTCGATGTCGGCCTGAATCGCTTCGCGCTCCAAGTCCGGGAGTTCCGAGATCTTCGACAGGACATCACCAAACCCGTTATTCGCCGAGACTCCAAGCCTAGAGAACGTCTCGGAATACTTTCGGAATACAGGCTCAAAGAAAACTTTCACCGCATGTCCGAAGATGATGGGGTCAGAGACCTTCATCATCGTCGCTTTCATGTGGAGTGAGAACAGAACATTTTTCTGCTTTGCATCTTCCAGTTCATCGCGAAGGAAATCGACTAGGGCGCCGCGACTCATAAATGTTGCGTCAAGCACCTCTCCCTTAAGAAGCTCCAGATTGTCCCTAAGGATCGTAACCGTCCCGTCCTTCCCGACGTGTTCGATTCTAGCGGTGGTATCCGAAGCGAGCGTCAGTGAAAGTTCGTTATGGAAGAAGTCACCACTTGACATAGTGGACACATGGGAGGCCGAATCCTCCGGCCAAGCACGCATCCGCGGAGGGTTCGCACGCGCAAACTCTTTCACGGCTTTCGGCGCACGGCGGTCCGAGTTTCCCTGCCGCAGCACCGGATTGACCGCGCTGCCCTTCACCGAGTCGTACCGCGCCTTCACCTCATGCTCCTCGTCCGACACTGGCTCATCAGGATAATCAGGCAGAGGGTAACCGTGCTGTCGGAGCTCTGCGATACATTCTTTCAACTGCGGAATCGAGGCGCTGATGTTCGGCAACTTGATCACGTTCGCCTCACGACTTTCAACGAGACGGGCTAGCTCGGCCAAGTCATCGGCAACAGTTTTTTCGGCCCCAAGAGCATCTCGGAAAACCGCTAGTACCCTTCCTGAAAGAGATATGTCTCGCGTTTCAACAGACACTCCCGCGGCTCTCGAGAATCCGCGGATGACTGGTAAAAATGCATGCGTAGCGAGATAGGGCGCTTCGTCGGTCCACGTGTATATGAGCGACGGAGGACGAGTCATGAGATGGGCCGTGAATAGTGATCAGCTGGACTGTTAAAATTAACACCCCTGAGCCCCGCCTAGTATTGACTGAGATAAACTCTCAGAGAACTGCTAACTCGTTCACACTTGCCACAACTACGGGACCCACCGATCGGGATTGGCGATCGACGCCCACCCTGAGGCTACCAGCTAATGCGAAGTCCTGTAACCCAGGATGTCCCTGAGTAGTTGCCCCCGTCCAAGGCAGTGTCATTCATGTCACCAAACGCCACACCACTCTGCAACTTTAGCTTGTGGCCGTGCATGTAGTAATTGAGACCAGTATAGAACTCACGGTA
>DLTN01000091.1:30526-31362 GCA_002500925.1 Gemmatimonadales bacterium UBA7835
TCACTCTCGACGTGGGTGAAGCGCCCGACCAGCTGCAGACGTTCACTGACGTCCATGAATGGTAGAACCTGAAATCCCCACAGGTCGCTCTGTCCCATATATCCAACACCCGTGGTCATATCAGCACTGAAACCCCACTGACCGTCCTCCAAACGAAACGAAAGTGAGGCAACGTGCTCGAGTGACCTTGTAAACGAATTCTGAGGGTCTTCACTCTGATATATGTAATCAGCCCTCAGATCAGACTCTTTGCCCAATCGCTCGGAAAGGTCATAGCCAACTGAGACCAACGTGAAGACAGCTCCATTGAACTCACCGAACTCTCGGTTAGCCTCACCAGCCGAATATGCGCCCACATGATAACTCCAGCCCGAGTTTCCGCCCGTTAAGCTGAGCCCAGGCATGTACTCCTGTGGAAACCACATGTTGGTGGCCAAGTTACTTCGATCAATCGTCAACAGCTCCTTCGAAGAAGTGGCTCCATCTAGGGTAAAAGGAACGCTCTGTTTACCTATGGCGAACTCCACATTTTCGTTGGGAGCCCATTCAAGCTTGACGTCAGTTAAGCGCTTATAGAATGGATCTCTTTCTTGAGGATTGAAATCAGCTTCGATCTGTAGAGTCAAGCTGCGAAAAAGGCCCCACTTGGCGCCGAACCGGAAACGACGGACGTTCAACTCATCATAAGACGTCCCAGCCTCGCTCACCCGAGCGTAGTCAGCTTGAAAGCGGCCCGTAAGAACCATGCTTTGCACGATGGGATTGTCATCATTTTGATACCAATTGACCGCATTCCAGATACGATCATACCCCGACTGATCGTCCTGAGAAGTCGC
>DLTN01000002.1 GCA_002500925.1 Gemmatimonadales bacterium UBA7835
GTGAAAGTTGGCGCGATCGATCTCATAAGGAGTCATGTGTCTACGGGGGAACCGCGGTACAGCGTTGTTTCTTCCATCACTCTGCGGAAAAAATGAGGGCACGGCATAGAGCTTGGGTCGCATTCGGGCTCCTGGGTTTTTCAGTTGCAGTAGTAATCTCGATGGGAACAGATGGGGACCTGATTCAAGTTGATTCCATGGAGGAGCCCCACACGGTCCAGCCCCCTTCTTGGATTGAGATGCCTCAGGTTTCAGCTGACATTCTCGAAGCTCGAACTCTAGAGCGGCTTCTCTCGTTCAGAGCGGGCAGGAGTGAATTGTCGATGTCTATCGGATCAGACGAAGTAACGGTCCTCTTGAATAAGATTCTTCCGGGCCTACTGCCGATCGGCGTTGAGCAGATAGGCGTCAGCATAGACGAGGGAGTAGCCGTTGTGCACGCACGAGTCGTGACTCGTGACTGGGAAGGAACCTCAAGTCTCGGCTCACTGTTTTCGGTCTTGCCTGATACGTTGAGTGGGAAAATCGAGGGCATACTCTCAGGCACTGGACGCCGTCTGGCACTGAAGGTGACTGGCGCTTGGATACAGGACATCTCGTTACCTGCTCCCTTGGTGGATCTGCTGACTCAGCAAATCTCGAAGACCCCGAACTTACCAGGTGACCGTAGGTTGGAGGTCATGCTCCCACCAGAAATTGCTGAGGTTCGTGTAGATGGCGACCAGGTGATTCTATTCTTAACCGAACCAATTTTGGATCGGGCTGTAGATGTAGATGAAGATGGCTGATCTCTGCCGACTCAACAGTCACGGATTTTCATGACCCGACTTCTTGTAATCGACGATGAACACGGCATTAGAAGCGCTCTGCGGCAGGTATTTGAGTACGAGGGTCATGAGGTGCGGGTAGCTGAAGATGGCCATGAGGGTCTTCAAGTGGCGACAGACTTCAATCCTGACGTCATCTTCCTGGATGTGAAGATGCCCGGGATTGATGGGCTTGAGGTACTCGAGAAGCTCCGTGAGCAGGACATAAGCAGTCTCGTTGTGATGATTTCGGGCCACGGGACGATCGATACTGCAGTCGAAGCTACTCGGAAGGGCGCCTATGACTTCCTTGAGAAGCCTCTCGACACCGACCGGCTTCTGGTCACTTTGCGGCGCGCCCTAGAGCTCCGAGGACTGACACAGTCCGTGGCTGATCTGCGAGATCAGATCGAGAGCCGCTACGAGATCGTTGGGACTTCGTACCCGATCAGGCAGGTGCTTGAGCGCATTGAGCGCGTTGGTCCGACCGACGCACGTGTACTGGTTACCGGAGAAAATGGAACGGGAAAGGAGCTCGTTGCCCGTGCTATTCATCGGCTGTCCCCGAGGGCGAGTGGTCCGTTTGTTGAGGTGAATTGTGCCGCAATCCCCTCCGAGCTAATAGAATCAGCTCTCTTTGGCCATCTAAGGGGATCGTTTACGGGGGCAGTCACTGACCATGCAGGAAAGTTTGAACAGGCACACGGAGGCACGTTATTCCTGGATGAGGTCGGGGACATGTCGCCACAAGCTCAGGCAAAGGTTCTTAGAGCTTTAGAGCAGGGTGTGGTGTCACGTGTGGGTGGCAAGAACTCTATCGAAGTAGATGTCCGTGTCGTCGCGGCAACGAATAAGGATCTCGAACATGAGATCAGCGGCGGGGCGTTCCGTGAAGATTTGTATTATCGACTTAACGTGGTTCCTATCCACATGCCACCATTACGAGATCGGAGAGACGATGTTCCGATGTTGGTTCAGCATTTTACCGATCTTATGTTATGCCGAGATGGACTTTCTCCACGGTCGTTTGAGACGGCTGCTATGGAGAGACTTCAGACTTTGCCTTGGCCAGGGAACGTCCGAGAGTTGCGAAATACTGTTGAACGACTGCTGATACTCTCCCTTGGAGACACTGTGCGGCTCGAGGATGTTGATATGCTCGCTGGTGAAAGATCCTCAGGCCCAAGGCTTGAGGGTGACCTCCTCTCGAGTGACACATTCTCGGACTTCAAGCACGGCGCAGAGCGAGCTTTCATCAATCAGAAGCTTCGGGAGCACGATTGGAATGTTGCTGAGACAGCCAGACGCATCGATATGCCGAGATCTAATCTTTACAAGAAGATTGAGAAGTACGGGTTGATCAGAGACAGTTGAGGGAGGGTGAGGTCCTCGCAATGAGATAGAGTGCTTGTATGAGTTCTGTGGATAGAATCTGGACAGCACCGAGACGACTTTGGTTGTGTTAGTGTGAAAACACAAAACTGGTGCCTCAACCAAAACAGAGGATTATGTTGGCGCTGGCAGCTTAGAGATTGGCATTAGTAGGACGGTTAAGACGGTGATTCGTGGAGGACATGAGCCGACTGCAAGCTTTTTGGGACGCAGACTGTTTCACTGGGTAAAATCAGTCACGGTGGCGTTCTTTTGCTTTCTTTTAATCCGAGCCACGGTCGTTGAGGCTTTTAGGATACCGACCGCTTCGATGGAAGGCACGCTTCTAGTTGGGGACTTTTTGTTGGTAAGCAAGATTGGCTATGGGCTAAGGGTTCCTGGAACGGACATAATGCTCACCGGTTCGGCAGAGCCAGCACGGGGGGAGGTAATCATATTCCGTCCGCCACACGAACCCGAAAAGAATTACGTCAAGCGCATCGTCGGTGTCCCTGGTGACACTTTAGAGATGCGAAACAAGTCTCTTTTCAGGAACAATACTCCAGTACTCGAAACGTACGCGCGTCAAGTCGATGGGAGTCGAGATGCCGCGCATCCTGACATGGAGTGGCAGTCCAGTCATTCGGTCACGTCTAGGAGACCGGAGTATCAGCCCACTCGAGACAACTGGGGTCCGATAGTCGTACCTAACAACAGCTATTTCGTATTAGGTGACAATCGAGAAATTAGCGAGGATTCACGCTATTGGGGCTTCGTTACCCGAGAAGGGATTCGCGGGCGGCCATGGCTTGTGTACTACTCTTCTGAACCAAAAGTCGACCAGTCGACGAGAAGACCTTCAAAGGTGAGGTGGAACCGGATCGGGATGGTGATCAGCTGAAGGTGTTTCAGACATTGCGTGTTTTCTGTATCCGTTAGATCGTAAGCAGTGGTGCGTTTCTACGATGCCCCGCGCGGTTGGCCTAGACTCCTCCGTCCCAGCGTCCTCATGAGTTTTAAGTCCCGCAGAGCATCTTCTACCGAAGGCTCGCTGGATCAGTACCTGAGAGAGATCAGTCAGTACCCACTGATTGATCGAGCTGAGGAGGCACGCCTAGCTAAACTCATTCGCAAGGGTGATGACGAAGCACTCGACAAGCTTGTGCGATCGAATCTCCGTTTCACTGTCTCCGTAGCCAAGAAGTACCAGAATCAGGGGGTCCCACTTTCTGATCTCATCAATGAGGGCAATCTTGGATTGATCCGGGCAGCCCACAAGTTTGATGAGACGAAAGGGATCAAATTCATCTCCTATGCTGTCTGGTGGATCAGGCAGGCGATACTCCAGGCATTGGCGGAGCAGAGCCGAATTGTTCGTGTGCCTCTCAATCGTGCGGGAGCTCTGTACCGGATCGGGCGCCGAAGTTCAGCGCTTTTACAGGAGCTGGGCCGCGAGCCTACGGTTGGAGAGATAGCAGAAGATCTAGATGTCAGCAAAGAAGACATTGAGCGGACTCTAGCGATCTCGCGCTCGCACCTTTCATTAGAGGCGCCGATGACGCCAGGGGAGGACAACCGTCTCTTGGACTACCTCCCTGATCAGTATTCTCCAGGACCAGAAGATGAAGCGTTTGAGCACGCACTCAAGGCATCTGTTGAAGAGTCACTCGCATCGCTGAAGGAACGGGAGGCCAAGATTCTTCGACTCTACTTTGGCTTAGACGAACAAGATCCTATGACTCTGGAAGAAATTGGCGAGATCCTTGGGATTACTAGAGAGAGGGTTCGGCAGATCAAAGAGAAGGCGCTTGGGCGGCTCCGCCATGCGTCGCGCGCGCGTTTCTTGGAGACATACCGCTAAATAGGGAAGGCTAGGTTTTCTTCCGATCTGCTTTCTTGCCTGCCATCAGGATAGGCCATCTTTTCGGAGGCAGATTGTCCGAAGGTTATCTGCGAGACAGTCCGAAACCCCCTCGGAACAAGGCTGGCAGGTCGTTGACGCTCGTACGAGCCTATTCTAGCTTTCACAGCTTTCTTCAAGTAGCGCCGTTTCTGTGAATCACGGGCATGAAAACGTATACCCCTAAGGCTGACGAGATCCAGCATGACTGGTGGCTCGTCGATGCCACTGACAAACCGCTAGGTCGCCTCGCGGCAGAGATTGCCAAGGTTATCCGTGGCAAGCACAAGCCGATGTACACGCCACATCTTGATACTGGTGACAATGTCGTCGTAATCAATGCGGAAAAGGTCCGTCTGACAGGCAAAAAGGCCGACCAAAAACAATATTTCCGTCACTCCGGATACATGGGCGGTGAACGCTTCATTCCGTTCAGGCGTATGATTGAGACTCACCCTGAGCGCGTGATTGAGCTAGCGGTGAAGGGAATGCTGCCGAAGAACGCGCTTGGTCGAGTACTGCGTTCGAAGTTGAAGGTTTACGCGGGTACCGAGCATCCCCATCAGGGCCAGAAGCCCGCGCCCCTGGAACTCTGACTCAGGAATTTGACGAAACAATGGCCGGTGAAAATCAGATCCAAACGGTAGGACGGCGGAAGCGCTCAGTAGCTCGCGTTCTGCTTCGCCCAGGAAAAGGTGATTGGAGCGTGAACGGCCGTAGCATGCAAGACTATTTCCCGCGTCCCACTCATCAGATCCGTGTCGAGGAGCCGCTTAAGGTGGCTGAGCTCGAAGGGTCGTTTGATGTAGTAGTGAGAGTGAGTGGGGGTGGGCTTACGGGACAGTCCGACGCGGTGCGCATGGGCTTAGCTCGTGCACTCGTTGCACAGGATGAAGAACTCCGTTCCGCAATGCGTGAGAAAGGCATGCTGACTAGAGATTCTCGTCAGGTTGAGCGCAAGAAGCCGGGTCGCCCTAAGGCTCGCAAGCGCTTCCAATTTTCTAAGCGTTGATCAGTTTATTCTACGGAGTCGGTTGAGCCGACTCTGCATCTTGACCGGGGCGTAAATCGGCCCCACGGACACGACTAAAATGTCTGAAGTAAGTCTCGAACAGCTTCTCGAGGCCGGAGTCCACTTCGGCCACCAAACCCGCCGTTGGAATCCGAAGATGAAACGCTTCATCTTCACCGAACGGAATGGGATACACATCATTGACCTCCGTAAGACGCTTGATCGTCTAAAAGCGGCCCAGCAGGCGGTCCGAGAGGTGGTTCTCCGAGGAGAGAGGATTCTCTTCGTCTGTACGAAGAAACAGCTGCGCGGCGTGGTTGAGGAAGAAGCAAAGAGTAGTGGGTCGTATTGGGTCACGGAACGTTGGTTGGGTGGGATGCTAACCAACTTTCAGACCATCCGTCAGCAGATTCGACGACTTAAAGAGTTGGAGCGAGGTGCCGAGGAAAACGCATTCGAGTTCTACACTAAGAAAGAACGACTCATGCTTGAGCGTGAGCGGATCAAGCTCGACAAATATCTGGCGGGTGTGAAGGACATGTCGCGCCTTCCGGGCGCCATCTTTGTAGTGGATGCACGTCGGGAGGGCATCGCGGTCAAAGAAGCTAAGAAGCTCGGTATCCCGATCATTGCGATAACGGACACGAACGCGGATCCCAATGCGGTTGACTTTCCAATACCGGGCAATGACGACGCTATTCGCTCGGTAACGCTCATCGCGAAGGCAATGGCTGAGTCGATAGGGGTTGCTAGGCGAGAGGTTCCGGATGAAGAGCGGCGGCGGATTGACGAAATGGAAGCTACAACGTACTCAACCGAGACGGGTGAAACGACGGAGAAGCAAGCGCCAAAGCGACGGCGTCCTAGACGGAAGCGTCGCCCTCGACCGGAGGTCATCGCGGCTCATCGAAAAGATGAGGGCGACGGGATGACCGAAGCTGAGACCACAATTCAGCCGGCAGAAGCATCCGATGTGGAAACTCCTGTGGTTGTGGAGGAAGCTGCAGGGAGCGAGCTAAAGGGTGGCGAGGATGAGAAATAGGTTTTGCCGTTCGAGCAAAAATCCTTTAAGGGCTGTGCAATAACAGTTGGCGAGGATTTCCTGAAGGGCACGCGGAGGCGGCGAGACCGAGAAAAGGTCCGCCGCCTCTTCCACGAGCGGGCACAGGCTGGGGAGCTGGGGAATAACTTGAACGAACGATCAAAGTGAGTGAAGAAACGATGATCACCGCAGCAGACGTAAAGAAACTCCGCGACATGACTGGAGCGGGGATGATGGACTGCAAGAAGGCGCTTACCGAGACCGGAGGAGATACGGAAAAGGCCGTTGACCTTCTGCGAGCCAAGGGCGCTGCAAAGGCCGCGAAGCGTTCTGAGAAATCAGCTAACGAAGGTGCGATCGGCAGCTACATTCATTTCGATAACAAGACGGCGGTTATCGTTGAAGTAAACTGCGAAAC
>DLTN01000068.1:0-8291 GCA_002500925.1 Gemmatimonadales bacterium UBA7835
GACGCTTACATCCCACCCATGGGGTATCGCCCTTTGCTCTACCTCGTCATGCTGCTCGCGACTTTGGGTTTCCTCCTCTTCGGCTTCGGTTTGGTCTCTGAGCAAGTGGCACAAGTTCGACATGAGCTTGAAGCTTCCAAAAGACGGGATTGATGACTCTTCCTGAGAGACGGGTTCTTTTGGTGGTGGGAACCCGGCCCGAGGTCATAAAGATGGCCCCGGTTCTCGGAGCCTTACGTGAGAGATGCCCGGCGCTGGAGACACGATCGGTGTTCACTGGGCAGCATACTACACTAGTGGAAAGCGTCGCAGCAGCCTTTGATTTTTCTCCAGATTACGATCTAGCGATCATGAGAGAGGATCAGAGCATCTATGACGTGGTTACAAGTGCTTCGAAAGGTGTAGCAGACGTCATTCGAGACTACCGACCGAACCTTTTACTCGTTCAGGGTGACACCGCGACAGTGTTTGCGGCGGCACTTGCAGGCTATCTCGAGCAGGTCCCGCTGGGGCATGTAGAGGCTGGACTTCGAACCAGAGACAAGTTTTCTCCATGGCCAGAGGAGGGCTTTCGTCGACTGACCGACGCAATCACGGATCTCTACTTTGCTCCTACAGCTCGTGCTGGGGGGCTCTTACAATCGGAGAATGTCCCCGCGGAGAAGGTTTACGTTACAGGTAACACAGTTGTTGACGCGCTGACTTATGTCGCTGAGCAAGACTTACCTATTAAGAATCCTACCGTACGAGGGTTCTTGGAGTCCTTGTCAGAAGATCACCAAGGGATCCTTGTGACGGCCCATAGAAGGGAATCGTTTGGCGAGCCACTCGACCGAGTCTTTAGCGCTATAAGAAGGTTGGTTGAAGAGCATCCGTCTGCGCATGTGATCTTTCCGGTACATCCAAACCCCAATGTTTACGGACCCGCTCACCAGGCACTTGAATCCGTCGATCGCGTGTTGCTTACAGATCCCTTGGACTATGTCGATACGATAGGCGTTATGCAGAGAGTGAGATTGATTTTGACAGACTCGGGTGGAATCCAAGAAGAGGCGCCTACCTTCGGAGTGCCGGTCTTAGTGATGCGCGACGTCACCGAACGCCCCGAGGGAATCGAAGCTGGTGTAGCTCAACTTGTGGGCACTGAGATTGGCCGGATCTCTGATGCCGTGACGAAAACGCTTTCAAGGCCCCCTCTGAAGATTCGCGCGAACCCTTACGGCGACGGACAGGCTGGTGTGCGAATCGCGGACATAGTTCATTCGTTCCTGACGGGTGCACCCCGCTTTACTAAAGACTGGATCGGCGGTGAGCCGGTCCGACCTTAGATCGACTATGGGTCTATGAACATCCTAATGCACTGCGTCTACTACCCCCCTGAAATCGGCGGGCTGGAGAGCCATGTGCATCACCTATGTCGCGCTCTGGTTGAACATGGTCATAAAGTGGATGTGATTACATCGCGATCGATGGCGGGCACACCACGTTTTGAAGTAATGGATGGCGTGGAAGTGCATCGTACCTGGTTTCCAGGGAAGAACACCCTAGGGTGGCTTGCGCACGCGGCTGGGTCACTTCCGTCTTCAATGACACTGGCCCGGGATGCCGACATCCTCCATGCACAAGCGTTTCAGTCTATCCCTCCACTTCTCGCAGCTAGGGCACGCGTCGGAGTTCCGCTCGTGTCCACATGGCACACCTCTCACTTTCTAAGGCTCGCTGAAAATCCAGTCACGGGCTCTCTACTGGGAAGGCTAGTGCAAGCAAGTGACGCCAATCTTGCGGCCAGTGCTGAAATTGCGAGCACGGCAGAGCGACTCGCGCCCAGAAGCCGAGTCAGAGCGGTCACTAACGGTGTAGACACAGCTCTTTTTAAGCCCATGAAAGCAGTCTCCCTCGAGGGGGGTGCCAGGAGGCGACGCTTAGTCGTGCCGAGGCGTTTATTCAAAAAGAACGGCGTTGAATTTGCAATTAGGGCACTGCCACTAATCGCCGAGCGACACGATGTGGAGATGCTGATCATTGGGGATGGTCCGGAGCGTAAAAGCCTTGAATCGTTAGCCTCAGATCTCGATGTTCAGAAACGCATTCAGTTCATTGGCACACAAGCTCACAGCGAGATGTCGATGCTACTCTCTCGTTCCGAGTTAGCTGTCTTTCCATCCCTTATGGAGGCGACGTCGGTGGCAGCTCTCGAATGTATGTCCTGTGAAGTGCCGGTGGCGGCGTCTCGTGTCGGAGGTCTTCCGGAGATTGTGGACGATGACGTAGGTGGACTATTTGAACCAGGTGATGCTGAGGATCTGGCGTTTGTAGTTGGGCGGCTTCTTGATGATCCGGCTTTGTCCTCTAAGGGGAGGGTAGCGCGCTCTCGCGTTCTTTCTAGCTGGAGTAACGATCGTCTAGCTCAGTATCACCTAGAACTGTATGAGAAGGTGATACGCAGAAGATGCGAGTTGGTGAAGTGATGACCGACCGCCCTTCGACCAAGGGTGGAGTCACGGTGGCAGCTTGGCTTCCGCCAGTGATCTTCGCAGTGATCACTGGCGCATTGTTCAGGGCATTTGTGTTCACAGACGAGATGCTCTACGGTGGAGACACTCTTTCGCTCGGATACGCCGCCCGCTCCCTCTATGCGGAGGCGCTATCCGCTCTAGGCCGAGTGCCCCGCTGGGCCCCACATCTGCTCGGGGGGACACCTTTCATCGAGGCATTGAGTGGTGGAGACTCACTCTATCCTCCTTCGGTCCTCCTTCTGATGTTGGCTCCACCGCACCGGGCTCTGGGGTGGAAGCTCGTGCTCCATATCTTCCTCGCGGGCATTTTCTTCTATTCATGGATCCGAGCGGTCGGAGGCTCGAGAGCAGCCGGCCTCCTGGGCGGGGTGGCCTACATGCTCGCGCCTTTCCTGGTTGGATTCATCCATCCGGGCCATGACGGGAAGATTTTTGTGACCGCGTTGGCCCCCCTAATGTTTTGGGTGACCGAACGGCACTTCCGTGCTCCGGGCTGGGTTTCTTTCTCCGGAGTGGGGCTTGTCGTTGCCAGTATTATCTACACGACTCATTTCCAGATGGCCTACTTCCTTTTCGGAGGTGTCGGAATGTACGCCATCTTCCGATCGATTCAGCTTGGAAGGGGTGTCGACGAAGTTGGTTTTGGCTCGCGACCTCGAGCCGGAGCGCTCCGGTTAATTCTATTCCTGGCAGCATCCGTCACAGGTGCCGCTGGAGCGGCGTGGCAGCTCTTGCCCGCTGCAGAGTATGTCACCGAATACTCACGCCGAACCCAGATGACATCTACTACAAGCGGTCAGGTTGGACGGGATTGGTCGAGTTCTTTCTCGATGAACCCCGAAGAGGTGGCATCTCTCATAGTGCCAGAGTTTGCCGGTAATTTTGCAGGTGGTGGCATCTCGTGGGCTACGGGCACTTACTGGGGACGGAACGGATTCAAAGACAATCACGAGTACGCCGGGTTGGTTGTCTTTTTACTCGCGGCCGTCTCGTTCCTAGGCGGACCTCGTCGGCAGCTTAGGTTGTTCTTAACGGGCTTAGGCGGACTCGCCGTTCTTTTCTCCTTGGGAGCTCACACCCCGATTTGGGGCTTGTTCTATGAATTCGTCCCCGGAATCAGCCTCTTCCGGGCACCGGGTATGGCTTCCTTCCTGTTTGGTTTCGCTGTGATTACCCTGAGCGCGCTCGGACTTGATCGGCTCATAACCCTAGCCTCATCGGGGAACGCCGCTGAACTAAAACGGATCCAGAAGCTGCTTTCTGTATCAACTGCGGCAATTGCCGTACTAGGCTTCTTGATTGTGACCGGGATTTTCACGGAAATGTGGACAACCCTGGTATATCCAGATATTGGAGAACGGCAGCGTCAGGTCTTGGGGAGCCACTTGCCGAATATTGTAAGGGGCTGTGCGATAGCGATGCTATTAAGCGCCGCTCTTACAGTAATCGTGTGGGGGCTGCGGAATCAGAGGATTTCTCTGGTTGCCGGGGTTGGCCTCATCGTAGCATTAGCGGGGGTCGATGCATTTCGAGTCGACCAGCCATTCGTTCAAACCATGGATTTTTACGAGTGGTCTAGGGCTGATGCCAACATCCGCACGCTCTTGGAGCGTGAAACTGACGGCGAGCCCTACCGGCTATGGTCACTCGCTCGCAATGACCAGGATGTGAGCGCTGCCATGCATGGTATTGAGCTGGCAGCTGGCCACCATCCGAATGATCTCTCACGCTATAGAGAGCTTATCGGTATGGAAGGGTCGGGTAGGGCGATGAATCTTGCTAATCCGAATGTGAGACGCACCCTTAACGTCAAGTATATTCTCTGGCCCGACCTCGAACGGGGTGCGGCACCGGAGGGTCCGATCGTCTCGCAAACGCAGTTAGCTGACGGCAGGGTTTTTCAAACTCTTTTCTCCGATATTGGCTTGCCCCGGGCACGCCTTGTTGGCTCGGCCGTAGTAAAATCAGATACAGAAGCGGTCCCGTACATTATGAGTGCTGAGCACGATCCGGAGATTGAGATCGTGCTCCCAGCCAATCCTGGCGTGAGCCTCGATGGGGGCGTGCCAACCGGGTCCGTCGAGTGGTCCTTGAGGCAGCCAGACCAACTTGAGCTTTCCGTCATGTCCGATCGGGCTGCATTTCTCGTTATCTCCGACAACTGGTTTCCAGCATGGAGGGCTACTGTTGACGGAGAGGATGTCGACGTCCTGCGCGCTAATCACACTCTTAGGGCTATATACGTGCCCGAAGGGAGAAGCACGGTCAGGATGTGGTATGAGTCATCCTCTCTCAGCTGGACTAAGAAACTCAGTCTTGGCGCGATCCTCATACTTCTTGGGTGTGGTGGTATCGGGTTGACCAGGACTCTGGGTAGGAACGGAGAAAGTGCCGTCGGTAAGCCTGAGATAAGACTAAAAGGTAAGAAGGGGTCACCGTGAGGCCGCGCCCCACACTTCAGAATACACTGAGCGTCTTAGGGAAGCTCGCAGCAACCATTACCGTAACCTGGTTCATCGTAAGCCAAGCCGGACTCTCCATCGAAGAGTTGGGCACAATTGATATGGGTATTTTCGATATCCGTGCCGGTTGGCTGGTTGCCTCGTGCCTAATCTTGCTCGGTGGATTCTTTTCTACCGCGGTGATCTGGGCTTTGATCGTCCGAGATATTGGGGGCGGCAGCCTAACATGGCGAGAGGCGGTAGCAGCCTTCATGATAGGAAACCTGGGCCGTTACGTGCCCGGAAAGGTCTGGCAAATCGCGGCTCTCGGTGCACTGGCGCGCGAGCGTGGGGTGTCGGCGACCGGTGCCACGGCCGCGGCAGTGTTAGGGCAGGGGGCAGGGCTCATCGGAGCGATGTTGATCGGTGTGGTGTCTATCCCATCGCTTGCCACGGACAATATCTCGTTATGGATCGTTCCCACTGCTCTTCTAACTGCTACTCTCTTCGGGTTGTCACCAGTTGTGTTTAATGCAGTCTGTCGCATCTGGTTTCGAGTTGCTCGGACTGAAGCACCAGAGGGCTTATCCAATCGGGATGGGGCACGCTGGATAATACTGAGTCTCGGGAGCTGGTGTATGTATACCGGAGCCTTCTGGGCGTTCTCACGCGGTCTTGGTCTCGACATTGGACTGCTTTCAAGCGCCTCAGCTTTTGCGGCCGCGTACGTCCTCGGTTATCTCGCGATATTCGCTCCGGCTGGACTGGGAGTGCGAGAGGGCTTCTTGATCGCCCTGCTTTCAAGCTCAGTTGGAGTGGCTTCGGCTACCGGGTTGGCGGCTGCAGCGCGCCTATGGGTCACTAGCGTAGAGGTGATCCCAGCTGCAACCTTTTGGGTCCGACGTTTCAACAATGAAGGGAGGACACATGACCACGGATAGTGAGCGTATCCTTGTCATCATCCCTACATATAACGAAGCGGACAATCTCCCGCGCATCGTGCCTGCCGTTCTTGAGCAAGATGTTCGGATCAAAGTTCTCGTTGTTGATGACGCATCTCCCGACGGTACTGGGCAGATTGCCGACCAGATGGCTGCTCAAGACCCGAGGATCAACGTATTGCATCGATTGGGCAAGGAAGGTCTGGGCCGCGCATACCTGGCAGGGTTTGGCTATGCGCTAGAGAACGGATTCGACATCGTATTCGAGATGGACGCGGATTTTTCCCACCCCCCGCACGCTCTTCCAGGATTGATCGAGAAATTTTCACAAGCAGACGTGGTTATAGGATCACGCTACGTGGACGGGCGAGTAACTGTGTCCAACTGGCCGATGACAAGGCTCCTGATTAGCTATTTCGGCAGTCGCTATGCACGAGCCATAACGGGGATGCCTGTCAGGGATGCGACTGGGGGTTTCAACGGGTGGACCCGTGAGGTGCTGGAGTCGTTACGGCTCGAAAGAGTTCGTTCCAACGGCTATGCCTTCCAGATTGAACTCAAGTTCCGGGCTTATCGGGCGGGTTTTCGACTCGTCGAGTCTCCAATCTTGTTTACAGAGCGAGACACAGGAGAGTCGAAAATGTCGAAAGCAATCGTACGAGAGGCGGTCTGGAGAGTCTGGTGGCTGAAAATCTGCGACATTTTTGGGCGCCTGTGATAGAGCCTTTATCCTCGCCAAAGCAATCACGCATCGGCAAAGACTTTTACGATTCGAGTGCGTATTTTGAAGGCCAGGCAGCCAAGCATCTTAACGACCATGAGAGCCCATTTCAGCGGTATCGCATAAGTAAAGTCTTAGGGCTGCACACTCCAGGTGCGAATGATCGAGTAGTGGACCTTGGTTGTGGCTGGGGGACGTTTGGCTTCGCCTTGAGCGAGACAGTTGGAGAGATCCTAGGAATCGACTTCAGCCATCAATCGATCGAACTATGTAACGAAAGACTTGTAGCTGATCCGCGGCCCAACCTAGCATTCCGTTGCGCTGACGCCGCCGATACAGGGCTCAAGGCCCGTAGCACGGACCTCGTTATCGCAGCTGATCTGTTCGAGCATGTTTATCCGGAAGACACGCTAAGGATTGTGCGCGAAGCCTATCGAATCTTAAAGCCTGGAGGGCGACTGTCCGTCTGGACTCCACATCGAGGGCACTTCTTAGAGATCCTCAAGCATCGGAATATGATCCTTAAGCGAGACGAGAGTCACGTGGATTACAAGTCCATGGAGGCGATGACTACTTATTTGAGGACTGGGGGGTTTGGAATCTTAAAGGCGTATTACGCAGAATCTCACCTCCCGGTAATTCGGTATGTCGAGCGTGCATGTCAGCCATTGATTCCCGCACTGCGGAGGAGAATCGCGATCCTTGCGGAGAAACCAGCTGAAACAGAAAGGACTTCAAGTAAGGACGTACATGTGTAGCTCCGTGGTAAGGAATTACGAGGTAGAACGACGTTTCCTTGTTCAAGCAGAAGCAGGACTGTTGACTAACTACGGAAAGGGCAGGCGACTGAAGCAGGCCTATCTTCTCTCGGGAAAGCAATCTCTACGAATCAGGATTGGTGAGGACAGGGGTGCGGTTTTGACCGCGAAGTCCGGAACAGGGATACGGCGGCTTGAAACCGAGGTCGTCGTCCCGAATAACATTGCTGAGGCCCTTTTCTTGAAGGCGGATCAGGGGGTGATCGAGAAGCTCCGCTGGTACATTGGTCCTTGGGAACTCGACCAGTTCCTCGGAAGGCTTTCGGGTCTTTTTCTGTTAGAGATCGAACTCGAAAGTGATGGAGACGAACTGCCCGAAGCACTTCCAGCTGGTGTTATAGTGATGCGCGAAGTAACAGATGATAACCGGTTCACCAGTAGTAGTTTAGCGTCACTATCCGAGAGCAACAGGAGCAAGTTTGTGCAATCGGCGTATGCGGAGGCGGGAACTTCGTGACCTGGATTAGAGGAGCATACAGATGGACTGTAGTCGTGATTTCGCTCGTTGGATCATCGGCCTGCACGTTGGTCGGTTCGGCGAAGGCTGGCGGGCCGGATGTTGTGGGTCCGGCTTTTCCGGTAGAGGAGCCGCCTAGCCGTACCGGAAACATGGGGGAATACCGGGTGAATGGCGTGACGTACAGGGTTTTAGACACGTCCTACGGGTACGAGGAAACCGGTATGGCGTCGTGGTATGGGGAGCAGTTCCACGGGCGGCCCACCAGCAGTATGGAGCCGTTCGATATGAATGGTGTTTCGGCGGCGCACCGGTCGCTTCCAATACCGTCTTGGGTGAGAGTCACCAACCTAAGTAACGGGCGGCGGCTCATGGTGCGGGTCAACGATCGTGGGCC
>DLTN01000068.1:8669-8832 GCA_002500925.1 Gemmatimonadales bacterium UBA7835
ATGGTGGAGGCGGGGGTGACTGAGGTCCGAATTGAAGCGGTTGAGCCCTGGCAGAGCAGGACGTCGGGCTTCTAGCGGCGGGCGAGGGCCGCAAAGCCCCTTTGAGGTCAGCCACCATTTCTACAAGGTAACATAATATATATTATACGAACTAGTTACGTGA
>DLTN01000126.1 GCA_002500925.1 Gemmatimonadales bacterium UBA7835
AGTGTTTAGCTGCCCTTCGCCTGCACCGAGCGTTCCCCAAGCCCCGACCAGAGTCCCGTCCAGACCAAACTTTTGGACCCGTGCATTCCTGCAATCCGTGATGTAGATAATGTGATTCAGGTCATCTATCTCAGAACCATAGGGGGTCCTGAAGGAGCCGTCCGTAGTCCCTTTACCACCCCATTGCGTGGCAAGGACGTAGAATGAACCCGTCTCAAGTGTTACGGTGACCGTCTCACCCAGAGTCTGGTGATTCCTGTCCTTTGCGGACGCGTCTATCGTGACCGAGTACGATATGTCAGGCTCCCACAGTTCTTCTGGTTTTATAACCAAGGTTTTCGCATCACTAGACCATTCAAAGTCAACTGATGTAGCTGGATCTATGGTCGTTGCAACTACGGTCAGATCTCGCATCATTGCATTAGAGAACTCAACCTCTATCGCCTGATCCAGAGGGAGATCTAATGAACTATCTGCAGGGTCGATGCGAAGGATCTTCAGATCCTGAACTGGTTCGGTTGCAACCGGATCCTCTGAGCACCCGGATGCAAATACCGCCATGCTTATCAGCAAAAAACGCTTCATTTATTACCAGTCCGTACTTCTGGACACATCCGAAGACAGTAGCATGACATCGAACACGATTGAGCCAAACGAACTCCTCCAACCATCCGGCCGCTTCTAGATGTTCTTGCAGCCATACTAGGATCGCAGAGCCGAGACCTTTGGCGCAAGATATGAGCGGCTAACTTTATCACTAACCCCGCTATTCCAATTTCTTTCCATAGCAAACTCTATGTCCATGCGGCGAATCCACCTCACAGCCCTATTGCTGGCAGTAGCATGCGAGACCCCCGCGACTACGACTGCTCCAGTAGCTACATCAATAGCTATGTCAGCCACAGAGGTGAGCTTTACTTCACTGGGCGACACAATCCGGCTGACTGCAGCGGTGCGTGATGAGAACGGGAATCACATAGACGAAGCAACAATTACATGGTCGAGCTCTGACGAAAGCATAGCAACAGTATCCACAACGGGATCTGTGCAATCGGTGCGAGGTGGAACAGCAATCATCACCGCTTCCGCGGGTGAAGTTAGCGCAGCCACGTCGGTCAGTGTCTCCGTATGGGAATCGCTCAGTGCAGGGTACTGGCATACGTGCGGGTTAACATCCGAGGGAGACGCGTACTGCTGGGGCATGAATAGCGATAGCCAGCTTGGCGATGGGACTACCGAATTACGAAGCAGAGCTTCCCTAGTTGATGGCGGGTATAAGTGGATATCAATCGCTGGCGCCGGTCGACACACGTGCGGTGTCACATCCGAAGGAGACGCATACTGCTGGGGTTTCAATGGCTATGGTCAACTCGGAGATGGCACTACAACAGATCATAGAGAGCCCACTCTTGTAACAGGTGGGCACAACTGGGTATCGGTCAGCGGTGGCTACGAACGAACTTGTGGGTTGACGTCGGTGGGCAAGGCCTACTGCTGGGGACGCAACCGAGGGGGGCAACTCGGTGACGGAACGACTACAAACAGCAGCACGCCTTCGGAGGTGAGCGGCAATCACACCTGGGTCTCGATTGGTGCGAATGGTCGACATGCGTGCGGACTAACTTCGGAAAGTGAGATTTACTGCTGGGGGGATAACTACTACGGGCAGCTGGGTAATGGATCGAGAGGGTCCAGTCCTGTACCGACGCTCGTCAGTGGCAACCTTCCATGGACATCAGTAACTCCTGGAGGTTGGCACACCTGCGGCCGAACAGAAGCCAACGACGCGTATTGCTGGGGCCGCAACTTACACACGGACTACGGGGGCCAACTAGGTGACGGAACGACTACAAATCGGACAACCCCCGTCTTCGTTACCGGTTGGTTTTCATGGGCATCACTCGGAGCTGGATCTCATCATACTTGCGGCGTCACGATGACTGCGAAAGCATACTGCTGGGGACATTATCCCTCTCCCGACTTCAGTCTCGGTGACGGTGTAAGCACCGCGAGCAGTCTACCTATTCCGGTAGGCGGCAATCTCCTTTGGATGGCTTTCACTGGTGCAGAAGAGCATACCTGCGGATTAGCAACAACAGGTGAAGCCTACTGTTGGGGCCCGGGGCTCAGTGGCCAGCTGGGTAATGGAAGCACAGTCAGCAGCTCGGTTCCTGTAAAAGTCATCCGCTAGGACAGGCCCTGAGAATCCCGTTAGAGCACCTACTTCGCATGCACGAATAACCGAACTTGGCTCCATGAGCGTCTGGAGCCTAAACCCAAGAGTCCTTAGCTTTTGCCGGATTCGGTAGGATAGACTAGCGAGAGGGCGGAGAGTTTTCGTAATGGTGGATGAAAAAGTCTGTATGGCCGGCATGGGATATGTCGGACTCACCATGTCTGTCGTCCTCGCAGAGTGTGGTTACGAGGTAACGGGAGTTGATATCAGTCAGTCTCTGGTGGATCAACTCAATCAGGGGAAACCTCATTTTTTCGAGGAGGCCCTAGATGTTCGATTGAAAAATCAAACACGCCGAGGAAGACTAAAAGTCCAAACGACAATGCCCTCTGAAGAGGTTGATGTTCACATCATATCTGTGGGCACTCCCCTGATCTCAGGCACCCAACTGCCGGACCTGTCATACCTTGATAATGTGGTCGAAGATGTCGGGCGGAATCTCAAGAAAGGGGGGCTAGTCTGCATGCGCTCTACCATTCCCGTGGGCGTCACCCGCAACAAAGTCCTCCCAATCCTAGAAAAACTCTCCGGCCTCGTGGGTGGCGAGGATTTCAATTTGGCCTTTGCCCCGGAAAGAACAGTCGAAGGGAAGGCTCTGACAGAACTGCGGACGAACACTCAGATCATTGGTGGCCTGACTGAGATGTGTGTCGAACGCGCAATGGCATTCTATCACCGTCTCACCCCTACAGTAGTTCGGCTCTCTTCCCTAGAAGCTGCCGAGTTAGTGAAGCTAGTAGACAATAGCTACCGTGACATTCGCTTTGCATTTGCCAATGAACTCAGTCTCATCACAGAGTCTCTAGGCCTCGACGCAAACGAGGTGATCCGATCCGCCAATCTTCATTACCCGCGCAACAACGTTCCTGTCCCGTCACCTGGAGTGGGGGGGGCGTGTCTCTCAAAAGACCCGCACATCTTGGTGGACGTTGCTCGACAAGGTGGATACGAACCCAAAGTAATCCCGAGTGGGCGGTTCGTGAATGAAGCTATCCCGAAGCTTATTGTCGAAAGATTAGACCGAACGATGTCCGGACTAGGAAAGAACTTGCAGGAAGCTCGGGTCTTGATCGCTGGATTTGCGTTCAAAGGTGAGCCAGAAACAACGGACCTGCGGGACTCGACAACACTATGGCTGCTAGATGCAATGAGAGAGTCAGCAGGTGAGGTGCTCGGGTACGATCCGGTCGTGTCTTCTGAGGAACTAGAAGCGCACGGCGTTAATGTGGTCGAGCTACCGGACGGGTTAGATGAGGTCGACGTTCTCGTGGTTGCAAACAATCATAGGTCATACCTCAACTGGGATCTCGATAAAATCTCAGAACGGCTAAATCGGCCGGCCATTGTTTACGATGCTTGGAGGATGTTCGATAGGTCAGTAGCGGATTCCATAGAAGATCTACATTACATGGGGGTTGGGGTTTAATGCGGATCTTGATAACGGGCGCTGCTGGTTTTATTGGATACCACCTAGCTGTCTCCCTGAATCAATCGGGGCACGGTCTTGTGCTGGTAGACAACCTGCAGCGTGGCCGGATGGACTCCGAATTCAAAGAACTGATCAACCGTCCCAACGTCACCTATCACGAAGCTGATCTAACTGAATCAGGCGTTTATGAGTCCGTTGGCGATGGCGTCGAGCAGGTGTATCACTTGGCCGCAATTAATGGGACGGAAAATTTTTACAACATCCCTGATCAGGTTCTGCGTGTGAACGTCCTATCAACGCTAAACCTGCTCGAGTGGGCTCGAGATCGAGCTGTAAAAATCCTCTTTTCTTCGACGTCGGAAACATATGCCGGTACGATTCGGCTCATGGATGGATGGATTCCTACCGCCGAGGACGTCCCGCTCTGTATTGACGATATCCAAAACGTCCGATGGTCCTACGGAGCTAGTAAGATCCTCGCGGAGGCTGCCTTCTATTCCTACGCGAGAGTATGTCCCATCCAATTCTCCATCATTCGATATCACAACATTTATGGGCCCCGCATGGGTTTCGAGCACGTGATGCCGCAATTCCTTGAGCGGATTCTCACTGCCCAGCTTCCGCTAGAGGTCTTCGGTGGAATAGAGACACGTGCGTTTTGCCATGTGAGAGACGCGGTGGCTGCAACCAGGTTCGTTATGGACTCTCCCAAAACAGATGGGGAAGTCGTGCACATCGGGAATAGCAGAGAAGAGGTCGCGATCCGTGACCTCGCGACTCTGATGCTGGAGATGTGTGGAGCGGATACAACGCTCCAAATCAAAGAAGCTCCTGCCGGGTCCGTAAATCGAAGATGCCCGGACGTGAGTAAACTCAGGGAGTTAGGCTACGAATCTCAGGTCTCACTTCGGGAAGGACTAGAGACTATGATTCCGTGGTATCGGGAGCATTTCGAGCGCGCGGGAGCCTAGACCTAGCCGGTGCAGATGGTCAGCCTAGAGTTCCTGCACCTAATAGGTATTGGGTTTGTACGTTCGCACCTGAGAGGTACCTTGCTCGACTCTACTTGCAGCGTCACGTGCGTGGGACGGAGAGCAGCCACTAAGGTCACAAGCCGGCTTTTTCTTCGTTAAAGGAGGAGTATGTTTCGCACAAAATGCATGGTGTGTCCGTCGGATAATTTGCAGACGATTATCGATCTAGGGATGCACCCTTTTGCCGACACTTTTGTCGTTCCAGAAAGAGAAAGTGAGCCGGATCTCTTATATCAACTGGCCTGCGACCTATGCGAAGAGTGTGGTCATATCCAAAGTCGATGCATGACCGATCCAGCGGCGCGGTACTCAGATCACGCTTATTCATATACATCTTCGAATTCTGCGTTTTCGCGAGATCACTGGGAGCGCTACGCCGCTGATGTTGCGAAGAAAAATGAGGTCGGTCCGGATGACCTAGTGATCGAGATCGGATCCAATGACGGGTATTTATTAGAGCAATTTCGTAACAACGGAGCCAAGGTACTTGGCATTGATGCAGCACCCGCGGTTGCCGAGATCGCAAATAAGCGGGGGGTTGAAACCCTCGTCGGACTGTTCGATCTAGAACTCGCTGAAACGGTCAAAGCCGACGTAGGTCCCGCCAAGCTAGTGGTCGCCAATAACGTTTTTAATCACGCCGATGACGTTGTGTCGTTTGCGAAAGCGGCTGCATCCCTTCTGGCTCCCGAGGGAGTCTTCGTTTTTGAACTTCCTTATTGGTGTATTGGCATCAGAGATGGACATATCGATCAGATCTATCACGAACACGTAAGCTACCTTACGGCTACGGCATCAAATCAAATCGCTCAAGCTGCTGGGCTGACCGTGAGCGCGATTGAGGTGGTTGATTATCACGGTGGCTCGCTCCGAGTCTCAGCACGTCTGAGCGATGGAGGCTCAACCATACTGCCCGATCTCGAGAGGATGATTGAGCAAGAGCAGAGGGACCGGATGTTTGAACCGGAAATGTATGAAGAGTTTATGCTCGGTATAGAGAAACGTCGGAATCAGTTTCTGAGAAATCTTTATACGCTGAAAGAAGAAGGTGTGCCCGTCGTCGGTGTGGGAGCTGCTGCGAAGGGCAACACCATCCTCAACTATTATGGACTCGACCATACCGTGATAGACTACGTGACTGACAGCTCTCCTCACAAACAGGGAAAACTCACCCCAGGCACGAGAATTCCTATATGTGATGATCAGGTATTTGCTGAATACTCAAACGTGGCCGCACTAATTCTCTCATGGAATCTCGCGGACACCTTGAAGAAGGTTCTTCTGGAAATAAACCCAAGGGTTGAGTTTCTCTCGCCCTAGAAACCCCGGAGCCAAACGGATGGAAAGACGTCAAATTACACCAGTTCACACGGATAACCGGGGCTACATTGCAGATATCCTTTACAATCACCCGGTAGACCATGTCGCCATAGTCGACACAGTGGCCCGGTCGATACGTGGCAATCACTACCACAAGGCTTCAACCCAACACTTATTGGTCACCAAGGG